>JAAEPI010000377.1 GCA_024232835.1 Cytophagales bacterium | reverse complement strand
AGATTTTGAACATCAAAAGTGGATCGTAAGGTTTGGGACCTGCATTCACCATTTTGTCTTGATTGATCATCCCTTTTTCCAAGGTGGGTCGAAAGTATTCCCAATCAACAACCTTGTTCAGCTTCTCCAAGGGGTCTCCTTGTCTGCTGAGTTTCTCTAATCTGAAATCTTCTGAAAATAGGCCTCTTGTACCTTGCTGTTTGTACTTCATTATTGTTTTCTTTGACATTGTATGCAATATAACATAAATTGCTCTATTTCAGCTAGTTAATTTTAGAGGTAGCCTTATTGCTAAATTGACTCCTGAGTAGTTACATAATTGGGAAACTATTTGGAAAAACGAACCTTATGAAGAAATTGATAGTGACATCACTTGCCAAGCTGGCCAGAAGTATGTATAAAATATTATTGCGGCATTTGAATTCCATTTTCTCATAAAAAAATGAAATATAAGACACCAGCTACACCTGAATAGGTGTTAACCCCGAATAGCCATATATTGAAGTCTGAAAATTCAGCGAATTACGGGCAATGTGGAGGACATTTTTGACCAGAATCTGCAGGTTCATCAATGCTTGGTTTTGCAGCTGCAGCTCCTAAGGAGTTCATACTTTTATCAAGAATTTCCCCATCTACATCTGCTGGGTAGAGCACCAGTCTTTCGCTCCCATCATCATCAATGCCTTTGAAAAACCAAATTCTATCAACTCCATCGTAAGCTAAAAGTGTTTCCAATATGTCTGCCCCGTACAGCCATCCATAGGTTGGATCTTCGTTCATTGGGTGTTTCTTTTTATACTTTTTCACCCATTTATGAGCATCGCTCTTTCCCATTTTTTTACCATTTTTTTTACGTCTTTTTTAGTAGCCATAAGATTTTTGCTAATCGGTTGAATAAAGACTCCAAGCTATAGAGGCTAAGCAACTTATCAAAAGATAACAGGGGTTTTCAGGCTAAAAATACCCAGTTTTGGGTAGTGAATACGGCAGATATCAATAATGAAATAGGTGATATTGATCTTTTTCTATTGGATTTGATCCTGAAGGGGAAAGTAACGAACGGTATGAAAATTCTTGATGCAGGATGCGGCTCAGGGAGGAACCTGTTTTATTTTTTACGACAAGGGTTTGATGTCAAAGGAATAGATACAAATGAGAGTGAAGTTAAAGCTGCCAATTTTTTGTCACGTAGTTTGGGTCGGGGTGATGTCTGCTCTCAATCGTCTCTTATAAGTCTTCCATTTGATTCAGATAGTTTTGATTTTATTGTTTGCAGTCGGGTATTACATTTTGCGGAATCTCCAGCTCAATTTTCAGAAATGCTTAATGAAATGGCCCGTGTCCTTACCCCAGTCGGCTTACTTTATTTGTCGATGGATTCCATGATAGGTATGGAGAAAAGTGTAAAAAAAAATGATGACAGCACGCATCAATTTCCTGATGGTTCGATACGATTCATGCTAACAGAAAATGAAGTAGCAGAAATTAATAAAAACTGGAGTCATTTCATCGATCCCCGAACAATCAATTATAATAGCCGACATGCAGAAACTACATTGGTACTTTCTCCGATTAGTCATGAACAATTGGGTGCTGACAGGAAGCCTTCAAAATGATTGTGGCTATTCCAAAGATGGCTACTTTCAAATTTTCGATTTACAAAAAACGATATTTTGAAATATGCAGTTCCTTTTGACTATTTTAGCATGAAATAGGCTTTGTCCAAATGAGTAAACACACCCGTCAAGTTCGTTTTAAGTATTGGTTTGATAACTATGTAAGCAAGGGTCCTTTAGCCATGATTAATGGCTTGGGGTTGTTTACCCTTGTGATGGTCATCCTTTTTGCCACCATACTTTGGCTGAGCAAGCTTCATCCGAACACAGATGATAATTTCAATATTTTGCATTCAATATGGGTAAATATGACACACGTACTGGATCCTGGTACGGTGGGGAATCATGAGGATAATTGGCCGTTCCAGGCGTTCATGATGACGGTTACGATTTTGGGGCTGGTTGTGGTTTCAACCTTGATTGGTTTGATATCGAGTGGTATCCTGAATAAAATAGATGAACTTAGAAAGGGACGTTCTTTTGTAATTGAGACTGACCATGTCCTGATTCTTGGCTGGTCAGCTAAAATTTTTACGATTATTCCAGAAATTGTACTAGCCAATGAAAATCAAAAGACAGGGACTATAGTCATCTTGGCAGAATTGGATAAAGTGACAATGGAGGATGAAATTAGGGATAAGGTCGGTAGCACCGGAAACACTCGAGTGATATGCCGTACGGGTAATCCAATTGATGTGCATGATTTGTACATCGCAAATCCGTTTGAAACCAAGTCTATTATCATTTTGGATAAGGACAATGAGAATTCAGATTCTCAGATCATAAAAACCATTGTTGCCATTGTTACGAATCCACAAAGACGCAAGGAACCCTATCACATCACAGCGGAAATTGAGAATAAAAAGAATTACGAAGTAGCGAAGATGGTTGGAGGTGACGAGGTAGAATTGATCTTGTCGGACGAAATTATCTCTCGTATTATGGTGCAGACCAGTAGACAATCTGGTTTGAGCGTTGTTTATATAGAATTGATGGATTTCGGTGGAGACGAAATTTACTTTATGGAAGAGCCCTCGATTATCGGGAAGACTTTCAGGGAAGTACTTTTTGCGTACCATGATTCTGCGATCATGGGGCTTCAATTCGCCGATGATACAGTAGCTGTAAATCCTCCAATGGATACTGTGTTTAAGGAAGGAGATAGAGTTATCGGAATCACAGAAGACGATGATACATTAACACCTAATTCTCCGGCAGTTATCCCACTGGATGAAAGCAGGATTGTCTACACAGAACCAGCTCCCCAGAGAAAGGAGAATATCATGATTATTGGCTGGAATAACCGAGCCAGATACGTCATCAAAGAGCTTGATAATTATGTAGCTCCAGGATCAGTGGTAAAAGTTGTTTCCAAATTTGATGATGCGTATAAAACCATTAAAAAATTATCTAAGTACGTTAAGAATATTACTCTTGAATTTGAAGTGCACGATACTACAGATCGTGAAACACTAGAAGATATGAACCTTGGTGAACAGGATTACATCATATTACTCTGTTACGAAAACTACTATCCTATCCAAGAGGCTGATGCTCAAACACTTATCACGCTATTACATCTCAGAGATTTCACAGAAAAGAGGGGTGATAAATACAAGATTGTAAGTGAAATGATAGATATTCGAAATAGGCAATTGGCAGATGTAACCAGTGCCGATGACTTTATTGTATCGGATAAACTGATAAGCTTGATGATGAGTCAGGTTAGTGAGAATAAGTTCTTGATGAAAGTATTTGAAGATTTATTTGATGCAGATGGTTCTGAGATTTACATCAAACCTGCTGCAGAATATGTGAGGCTGGATGAACCGTTGAACTTTTATACGGTGGTGGAATCAGCAGCAAGGAAAAATGAAGTAGCTATAGGATATAGAATATTAGCTGATTCTAGAAATGCAGATAAGGATTATGGCGTTACCGTGAATCCGAAAAAATCAGAGCAATTCACCCTAGCAGTTGATGATAAAATCATTGTCCTTTCAGAAGACTAAGACTGTTCGCTTAGCGCATCTCTAATTTCTGTCATTGCTCTCCTCCCATAATTAGTCGATCCTTAAGAAGGGCAAAAACAAGGGAATACTAATCAAAAACGCATAATAAAGATGAGAAAAGATTGATAAAAATGGCCGCTATTTGTAAATATAGGGTTAATGGACAAAAAGGAGTCTAGAAGAGGCAAAAAAGAGGGTTAACATATTGATTATGTTAGAGTTACAAAAAATGAAAGGTTATGAATAAAAAAAGTGCTTTCACTGTAACAGCCCAATCACCAAAAAATGTGGCTT
>JAAEPI010000376.1 GCA_024232835.1 Cytophagales bacterium | reverse complement strand
TAGTGGGATGATGTCAGCAGATTTTAAGCCTTCCATTGATCCTTGTGAAAGAGAGATATTGACCAATTTTACAATTAAAGGAAGCATTACATCAATGTTTTGTTTTATAAGCTTACAGGGGAGTATATCATCAGGACTGGTTTTGATGGCAGATTCTTTTATGATAGCTCTTAGCTCATTTTCTGTAGCAGGCTCAAATTCAGACAATATTTGTGACCCAGGAAACGAAATGAATTCTGGTACAGGTTCATGATTCATATTTGCCCGAATTGTCTTTATCTTTTCACTAAAAAAGTTATTGAATGAGGAAGCAAGCTCTTCAAAGTTTCCTGTGAACTCTGGAAGCGGTTTTGATTGCTTCCTATCTAACTCGGTGTTGACCAGGTTGTACAGAGTTTTTGGATTGTTGTTAGATTTTTCTAAGAGCTGTGTAAAATAAGCCTTCTTCTTTGATCTTGCAAGGAGTGTGGTTGCAGAGCAGAGATCTTTGTAAGCTATTCTGTTATCAATGTCATTGGACTTACGCCATATACTTTCTGCTCTTCTTCTCAAACATCTAAGCTCT
>JAAEPI010000375.1 GCA_024232835.1 Cytophagales bacterium | reverse complement strand
GTATCAATTTGCATACTTGGACCTGTTAAATCAAAAAAATACGAAATTCGATTGGCAAGTACAGCCATGGAATTTCCGATTCCATGATGCGCCTCCACTTCCACCCCTGAATCTTGCAGCAGTTTGCTATAATCCGATCCGCTGGCGCCAATAAAGACTCCAGTATTGGTGCTCTTTACATTATCAGGAACTACCCCAGCATCCTCAAGACGTAACCATGAAAGTTCTAGCAATATCCTCTGCTGAGGATCCATCATTTCTGCTTCTTTGGGTGATATCCGAAAAAATGCGGCATCAAAAGAATCTGCATCACGCATAAAACCTCCGTGGTCGATCCCGGGATAGATTTCAGGATTTTTGCTTTCAGGCCACTCAAACCTCCCCGGAGGCAACTTCTCAATTGCACTTCCTCCTGACTTTAACAGTTCCCAGAGTTCACCCGTAGTTTCTATACCTCCCGGAAGCTTGCACGATATACCTACTATAGCAACATCTGTTTCCTCAATACCATCCGATTGAGGAGACCTCAGTAGATGCACAGAACCAGGTGTGTTTGTAGTATCTACGAGTCCTTTATCCTCGTAAAATTTCGATTCCTTTAAAACGCTTACGTTCTCTCCTGCTTCGTTAGAAATGCTGAGTGTTGAAACAAGGTACTCTACTACTTTTCCTACCGTAGTATATTGAAAGAAAAAGGACGGCTCTAATGAGGTTTCAAACTTTTTGATAATTTGATTTTGTAATTCCAACAAATCTGCAGAATCCAGACCCATCTCCATCAATGGACGATCTATCTCGAAACCACTATTGCTCTCACCTAAAAGGGCCTTAATCTTATCTTCGAGAAACGATGTGATTGACCTTTGGGAAATATTCTCAGTAATTAAAATGGACGATGTTGCAGTTTTCTTCTCCTCTTCCCTTTCACCTCTATATTTTTGTAAGCAATGAAGATTTCTTTGAGCAAGAATGTCATAGCTAATTAAGGGCCCAAATCCTTCATTAGCAGTGTCTTCAGGACGATACCCTTTCAATGCTCTTTCAATGGTTGCCCCATGGGATTCATGGAAAGAGAGCATCGTGTCAAAAATTTTTCCCTGTCCATCCCGATAGTGAATATATTCGTGAAACGAAAGAGCCCCTTCAGAATCATAATCCGTACATAAAGTAACTCCCACAACAGATGTAACTCCGTTCATTACGCTACATCTTTGAAGCATGAACTCAAGGAGTTGATCTCCGAGGTGCAAATTCTGGACTTTTGGATGAACGTTGAGGGCTAGAAATTGTACCACTTCCCCTTGTTCATTGTGGAGACGTTGTACATTAAGAAAAGTTTCTCCCTGCAATTTTTCTGTGCTTTCAATCCTTTGACTGTAGATCACACCCAGAACCTCCCCTCCCATTTCTAAAACAAACTGCCCTTGAGGGTATTTCTCAATGCGAGCTTTAATTTGAGAGTCAGAGATTTGCAGCTCTTTTTTCCAGCACAGCTTTTCTAACTGATAGAGTGTTTTCAGATCTTTCGTCGTTCCATGGCGAATAATATAATCGCGTTTTTCAAAATGATTGAGCGTTATCCGACAGAAATTCAATGTCTTGGGATACCGATTGAGAGGAACTTTGCTGAAAAGACCTACATTGGCCGTTAAAATCACAAAGGATTCGGCGCTGATCAGATACTGATGTGAAAAGC
>JAAEPI010000374.1 GCA_024232835.1 Cytophagales bacterium | reverse complement strand
TTTTCAAGAAGCAGCACGACTATTTCACGTGCCACTTCTTTTATCAAGTCCTCTGTTGTTACCATTGTGTCCTCCCATCTTTGATTTCATCATTCAACCAATCATAAAGCTCAAGTTCAAGCTCACTGATGTCCTCACTCTCTTTCATAATTCGAGTACCAATGTCCAAGTACCAATTTCCGTTCTTCAGTAGTTCAATGTGTGAACCGCATAAGTAAACCATTACGTGTTTTGTGTCTTGATTAAGAGGCACATCGTACCTCTCACAGAATGCCTTCGGTTGAATCAACCTTCCTGAACTACGGAATACATCTAATGTAAATGGTTCATTTTTGTCTGCATACTGCTGCATTCTTTGGATGTAACCCACGTTTTTTTTGTCGAGCAACTTCTCTTCTAAAGCCGCGTTTAAATAAATAGATTTCATTTTAAATAAATTTAATTTCTTGATGCCCATTCTTTGTGCGTCAGTACCAAGCAGTCTCCTACCAATGCCTGACC
>JAAEPI010000373.1 GCA_024232835.1 Cytophagales bacterium | reverse complement strand
AACTACAACAAGATTAATTGACTTATCAAATTGGAAAAATCGTTCTATTGTTTGAACAATAATTGGCTTTCCATAAATTTCTAGGAATTGCTTTGGAATAACACTCTTCATCCTTAACCCTAAACCACCTGCGAGAATGATCGAGTACTTTTTCATTACACAATCAACATCGCATCTCCATATGTGAAAAAGCGATATTTCTCCTTCATGGCAATCTTATAGGCTTCCATAACCAGATCATATCCTCCGAAGGCACTAGCCATCATGAGTAAGGTCGATTCGGGGAGATGGAAGTTTGTGACAAGAGCATCACATATTTTGAAATCGAATGGAGGAAAGATAAATTTATCAGTCCATCCGCTATTGGCCTTAAGAAGGCCATTTGCTGAAACTGATGACTCTAATGTCCTCATTACTGTCGTTCCCACTGCACAGATTTTTGATTTTTGTTCAAGAGCTTGGTTAACTCTTTTCTCAGTTTCTTCATTCACCCAGTAGTTTTCAGAGTCCATCTTGTGCTTCGTAAGATCTTCAACGTCTACTGGACGAAAAGTACCTAGACCAACATGAAGCGTGATAGCATTCGTGTCTATTCCCTTAAGCTCAAGACGCTTCATCAACTGTTTAGTGAAATGTAGCCCTGCCGTAGGAGCTGCAACAGCACCCAGATGTTCTGCATAAATAGTTTGGAATCTTTCTTTATCATCAGACTCAGTCAGTCTGTCAATTTCTTTTGGTAATGGAGTTTCTCCAAGGCGATCTATTAAACCATAAAACTCTTCCTCAGTAGAGTCATTAAGAAAACGAATGGTTCGGCCTCTTGACGTAGTATTGTCAATTACTTCCGCCACGAGTTCTCCCTCACCAAAGTATAACTTATTACCCACACGAATTTTACGTGCAGGGTCAACTAGCACATCCCACAATTTCATTTCCCTGTTGAGTTCTCGAAGTAAGAAAACTTCAATTTTTGCACCCGTTTTCTCTTTATTACCGTACAATCTGGCGGGAAAAACTTTAGTGTTATTCACCACGAACATATCTCCTTCATCAAAATAGTCAGTGATGTCAGAGAAGGTTTTGTGTTCGATTTCACCGGTATCACGATGGAGAACCATTAGCCGAGAATCGTCGCGGTTTTCTGTAGGATATTGTGCAATGTGACTGGATGGAAGATCGAATTTGAACGCTGAAAGTTTCATTGGCGTGATATAGGATTAAATACTTAAAGGAGCGCAAAATTAGCAAATTGTTTTGGTTTAACTTTATTCTTCCTTTGATTAAACTTAATCTCTGATGGTGATTCTACTCAAACTTGTTGGTGAGAGCTTTTTGTTCGCGTTGGGTGCATTGCGAGCACATATTCTAAGAACGGTACTCTCGTTACTTGGAGTGACAATTGGTATTTTTTTAATCATATTCGTTTTTACAATCGTCGATTCTTTGGAAAGGGGAATTAGTGGTAGTTTGAGTTTTTTGAATGGTAACAACATGGATATCAGGCGTTTTCCTTATGATTTCAGTGCTGATCAGCCTTGGTGGGAATATTTCAAGCGCCCTTATACCACATGGGAAGAGTATGAGTATTTAAATGCGAACATGAAGAATGCAGATGGTATTACCATATTTGCCGTTGCTGGAGGTGGAATATCCAAATATAAAAGTAATACGAGCTACGACAATACTCTGTTTGGAATTTCACATGGATATGCGGATGTCTATGATCTGGAAATCGAAAAAGGGAGATATTTCACTTTGCGAGAAACTGAAGCCGGGAGAAATGTGGCCATAATGGGACATAGAATTGCCGAGGAACTATTTGGTAGAGTAGATCCTATTGGTAAATTTTTCAAGCTAAAGGGGAAGAAGTTTTATGTGATAGGTTTAATGCCAGAAGAAGGAGAGGGGTTCCTTGGTGGAAGCAGCAATGATGATAATCTTTTCATCCCATTTCGTTCAATAAAAAACATGTATCACAGCGGATCTAGACATGGGCTTGAGACTTTGATTAGCTTAAAGGGGCTAGAAACTGATAAAGGATTGAACGAAATGGAATCGGAACTAAGGGGACATATGAGAAGAATTAGAGGACTTAAGCCAAAACAAAAAGACAATTTCGCTCTTAATCGGCAGGAGGCTTTGATGAATTCAATAGGTGGAATATTTGATGTTTTAGGTGCAGCAGGCTGGTTTATTGGAATATTTTCGATATTGGTAGGAGGATTTGGTACTGCCAATATTATGTTTGTTTCAGTGCGGGAGAGAACAAGTATCATTGGAATTCAAAAGTCATTAGGAGCTAAGAACTACTTTATTCTTCTACAATTCCTTTTTGAATCTATTTTCCTTTGCCTGATTGGTGGAGGCCTGGGTATTCTTATAGTTTATTTATTGAGCTTTGTAAGCCTAGGTTCGCTCGACTTGGTTCTTACGTTTAGCAATGTATTACTTGGTGTGGGCTTATCTTCATTTATTGGTGTTGTGGCTGGAATCATACCAGCAATCAAGGCATCACGAATGGATCCGGTGATAGCTATTAGATCGTAGTTGGAAGTCACCAACTTGCATGATCCAAATTTAGGTTCTGCTGAGTTGTGGAATCATTAATAATATTGACTGGATTGCAAAAGCACTCGATATTGCATCTTGTCTCAGAGCAAACCATCGCTTCATCATCTCTAAGGAAAAGACTGTAAGTGCCTTCGGATAAACTGATCTGATATTGGCCATTTTCCTTGGAAACTACTGAGTCCACCAAAAGCCCCACTTGAAAAAACTCTGCTGGCTGAGTAATAAAAACAGTTGTGGAGATCGGTGTTGGCTTACACGGTGGTATCCCAGGGCTTGGCATACAATTTCCCTGATAGATTCCAACGGCTCCTTTGAGAATACCTGTCTTCAGGTTTGATTTCTGTGCGGCACAACCAGAAAACAGATGTGCACAAAATAGCAATGAAATAAGCAACGATTTGTTCATTTCACTAAGGTACAAAACGTTCAACATATTTGGTAGAAATGTTAATGAAACAAATTTTCTATCAAAATATTATCAATAGATAATAGATTATTATCCTTAGATAGTTTAATTATAAAGAATTTTATTCTTATAAAATAAAATTAACAATATTTTAATTTGTATTAATAAATTCTTTATGGGTTAAGTATTGAAGTGAAAAATTAGGACGAAATATTATTGGTAGTGTCGTAAAAAAAATATTAAATTTCGACGTTTTTGAAATTATTAGTCAAACCTAATTACACTTTAAAATGAAAAATTACCAGTGGCACTGGAAGGCACTGTTGCTAGCTTTCTGTGTGTCGACAACACCAATCCTTGCTCAAACGCCAAGCGAGAAGCAAGCGATCAGCAACAAATACGATCAAACTAAACTTACCCAATTACGAAAATCTTTTAACGACAAGGCTGCAGCTAGAAAAGAGCAAGCCCTTGTGATAGCTGTTCGTGAAGGTTGGGATATCCTTCGTAAAAATAGTAATGGATCCTTTGATGAGTTGATAGCGGTTTCACAAAATGGACAGCCGATCTATTACACCATTTACAATGTGAATGCTGCTAAGTCAACCCGAGCCGATCATTTAAATATCGGTGGCACAACCGGATTCAATTTGGATGGGCAGAACATGACCGCACATGTGTGGGATGGAGGGCCTGTTCGAATCACTCATCAAGAATTTGATGGAGCTGGTGGGAACAACCGGGTGACCATCAATGATGGGGTCACTGCTCTCAATGGTAATAGTTTCCATTCTCAGCACGTGACAGGAACGATTGTAGCTTCTGGTTTTCAGGCTGCTGCTAAGGGAATGGCTCCTCAGGCCAATGCTTTGACACATGATTGGGATAATGATTTAGCAGAAGCGACAACAGAAGCCTCCAATGGTATGTTGCTCTCCAACCACTCATATGGATTCCGTGCAAATCTCATCCCAGATTGGTACTTTGGAGCGTACATTGATGAATCTCGAGATTGGGACAATCTAATGTACAATTCACCTTTTTATTTAATGGTAGTTGCTGCAGGAAATGATGGAAACGATAATTCTTCCAACGCTTCCCCTCTAAATGGGAACTCATCCTACGATAAACTGAGTGGGCACTCGACTTCCAAGAACAATATGGTAGTAGCGAATGGACAAGATGCCAATGTAAATACAGACGGCTCTTTGAGCTCAGTAACCATAAATAGTGGTAGTAGTGAAGGCCCAACCGATGATCTCAGGGTAAAGCCAGACATTACTGGAAATGGGACCTCTCTTTATTCGACATATGATAATGCGGATAATGCCTACAATTCGATCAGTGGAACGTCCATGGCTTCTCCAAATGTGACCGGAACTTTGTTATTGTTGCAACAGCACCACAACAATTTGAATGGAAGTTTTATGCGATCAGCTACCCTGAAAGGACTGGCTTTGCATACTGCCGATGATGCAGGTATTTCAGGCCCTGACGCTATTTATGGCTGGGGACTTTTGAATGGAAAAGCAGCAGCTGAAGCAATCAGCGCTGATGGTGGTGCATCTGAAATTCAAGAATTGACTTTGAGTTCAGGACAAACTTTCACACTCAATGTAGATTCTGATGGAAGCAGCCCGTTGCTAGCCTCTATCTCATGGACTGACCCGGCAGGAACGGCCAATACTGGAACAACCAATTTGACTACTCCGGTTTTAGTAAATGATTTGGACATACGAGTAACTCAAGGAGGAACTACTTTTTCTCCTTATAGACTTACAGGTGTTAATTCGAATAACACTGGAGACAACAATGTTGATCCTTACGAACGGATAAACGTTACGAGTGCGTCAGGATCATACACTATTGCGGTTACTCACAAAGGGTCATTGTCAAGTGGTAGTCAGAACTTTAGTTTGATTGTTACTGGACTTGGAGCGGCACAAGCGTGTAATGCCACAACACCAACAGGCTTAGCAGCTTCTAATGTGACCAATACTACAGCTTCGCTGAATTGGAATGCGGTTTCTGGAGCTACATATGATGTGAGATTTAGAGAAGTTGGAACAACCACTTGGACTACAGGCGCCATCACCGGAACGTCTACGAGTCTGACTGGTCTTAGCAGTGGTGTTCAATATGAAGCACAGGTACGAAGCGTCTGCCCCGATAATTCAACATCTGCTTATTCTGCATCTACCAACTTCACAACTGGCTCAAGCAATTGCTCTGGAGGAATTGCTTCATTTCCCTATTCGGAAAGTTTTGAAAATACTTTAGGTGCGTGGACACAGTCGAGCAGTGATGATATCGACTGGATAGTAGATGCAAGCGGTACACCGTCGAGTGGAACAGGTCCATCTAGTGCATTTGATGGTACGTACTACATCTACATGGAGGTCTCTGGAAATGGAACTGGCTTTCCTACGAAGCGAGCAATCTTGACTTCTCCATGTTTTGATTTGACTAGTGAATCAGACGCAGCAATTACCTTCAATTATCATATGACTGGAAATGCTGTTGGCACGATCACATTGGAAGCGAGCAGTGACAATGGAGCCTCATGGAGTTCTGTTTGGTCTCTATCGGGAGATCAAGGTGCTTTATGGAACAGTGCGAACGTGGCTTTAGGCACTTATGCTGGAGGCACAATGCTCTTGCGATTCAACGGTGTTTCGGGAACTTCATGGCAGGGAGATATAGCCATTGATAATCTGGAACTAACTGGAGGATCGACGGCAGATACGCAAGCACCAACGACTCCCTCAAATCTGGCAGCATCGAGTGTTGCTGAAACTACCTTGACGTTGAGCTGGACTGCTTCTACAGACAATGTAGGCGTCACAGGATACGATGTATATCAAGGAGCTTCAAATCTTGGTACGGTGACGGGTACATCTGCTAATATCACTGGATTGACAGCTGGTACGGCTTACGCATTCAGCGTAATAGCAAAAGATGCAGCAGGAAATGAGTCAGCCTCTAGTAACGTAGTAAACGTGACCACACAGAGCTCTGGAATAAGCTGTTCATCAACTTCCACGCTTCCATATTCTGAAGGTTTTGAATCAGGGTTTGGTGCATGGACAAATGCTTCGGGCGATGACTTTGATTGGACCAGACAATCTGGAGGAACACCTTCTAGCAATACAGGACCTTCCTCAGCGACCGAAGGTAGTTTCTATATTTATGTAGAATCCTCCACTCCAAATTATTCTAATAAAGTGTCAATTATAGAAAGCCCTTGTTACGATCTCTCGGCTGAGACCACTGCAAACTTCTCATTTGAGTACCATATGTACGGTGCTGCCGCGATGGGGGGACTTGTACTCGAAGCATCAACTGACGGAACCAGTTGGACAAGCGTATGGTCGCAAAATGGGAATCAAGGGAATAGCTGGCAAACAGCCAATGTCAATCTCGACTCGTATGCCGGAGGGACTATCAAACTACGATATGTAGGAACGACAGGAACCACCTGGCAAGGTGACATGGCAGTTGACAATATTGCCATGACTGCTGGTGGTAGCACAACTACAGATGTGACGCTGACATTGAATTTTGACGACTATCCTGAAGAGACGAGCTGGCAAATTTTGGATGGTGCAGCTGTTGTAGCATCTGGTGGAACGTATGGCTCTCAAGCAGATGGCTCTACTTTGGTGCTGAATGTAGCACTTAGCACGGGATGCTATGATTTCGTGATTTCGGATGTGTTTAGTGACGGTATTTGCTGTACCTATGGAAGTGGATCTTATAGTCTGACAGATGGAGCTACAACGCTAGCTTCTGGTGGGTCATTTGGCTCAAGCGAGACGACCAACTTCTGTGTAGGCGGAGCAACTACCTCCAACTATCAGGTTGCGACGACTTCTGTTGGACAGCCAACTAGTTTTGAAATTTATCCAAACCCTGTGGCTGGACGTGAGCTGACAATCGCTACAAACAGAAGCGATGTGGCTTACCAAATTACGAACTTAATGGGACAAGTGGTCTCAACTGGCGAGTTGGACAATAGCAAAGTGGACGTGAGCCAATTGAGTTCTGGTGTATACATGATCCAGCTTAGTTCAGGAGGCAAGACGCTTATCAAGAAGTTTGTAAAGCAATAATTAATTACTAACCAAAAAAAAACCGAAAGGCCCTGTTCACGATTGTGGACGGGGCTTTTTTTGTTAGCAGTTATCTGAGAATAGAGAGGTATATTTGAAAGGCAAATAAGCTGTATTAATGCAGCTTAGCAATAAGTTGTGGCCCATTGGGCTTAATTGAAAGATCTGCGATGAATGAAGCATATCGTAATATTTCTCTAATAATTGAAGTTCGAACAGCAATAAAATACCTTAGAATCGGACTTGGTGAAATTCAAAAAATAACGGCAGATAACGATTTTTATCATCCAGCAATGGTATTCCTTTCTGGTGGACTTGAACGTCTTTTCAAGACAATGCTTTGCTTAAATTTTGAAGAGAAAAATAGGAAGTTACTTTCAATGAATGAAATATGGAATAACAGAAATGGACATGACATAGTATTTCTTAAGGGCAAAATTGAAGAATTCATTGTTATTGTAAATCTCAACTTTGCTTTAACAGACTATGATCTGATTAAATCCGAAGATCTAATAAATAGAATTTGCAAGTCCTTGTCAGAATACGGTAAACAAGGTCGCTACTTTAATCTTGATGCGGTTCTAGGAAAGGAACAAGAATTTGATTCTCAAAAAGAGTGGGAGAAAATTGAAACTTTCGTTTTGGAGGAGCATTTTGGAAAAGACAAACTTTATGAATTATTGAGTGACCCTAAACAACTTGATCCCATCTACGAAATATCTAGTTCCATCCTAGTTACTAAGCTTGAAACTTTCTTTAGGGCAATCGTTCGACAATTCATCTTTGGTAACTTCTCCAGCAAATCCAAACAGTTCCACTTCGAGATTCAAGACTTTTTTGACATTGAAGACGAACAGCTTGGACGAACAGATTACAACTAATTCTTGAACCACGAATGGATTAAAAGAAAATAACAGACACTATCGGCTATATACCAAACTGCCTCTTTGCCAGCTTTATCGGGACTTGCTCACTCCAGTGTACCTTCTGAAACCTCATCTCTTTTTGCAACTACTGTAGTTCTGGCTTTTGACATATGGAACACAGTGCCTTGTAGTTACTGTTGTGCTTCTGGTGCACTTCCGCTATTTTAGTGCTATCTGCCAACTGTGGGCACACAAAATCGAGTTGATCGTTCTCCAACTTTACCCCTCTGCAATCTTGGCTTTAATCGCTGCTTCCACCTCGTCCATTAATTCAGGATTGTCTTCAAGAAGTAATTTGATCGCATCACGACCCTGGCCAAGTTTATCTCCTTTGTAGGAGAACCATGAGCCCGATTTTTGGATAATGTCCAATTCTACTCCAATGTCCAACACTTCACCGGATTTGCTTATACCCAATCCATACATGATGTCGAACTCTACCATCTTGAAGGGAGGTGCCATTTTGTTTTTAACAACCTTTACTCGGGTACGATTACCCAGTACATTGTCAGCACTCTCTTTTATTGAACCAATCCTTCGAATATCCAAACGAACGGATGAGTAAAATTTTAATGCATTACCACCAGTTGTGGTTTCAGGATTTCCAAAAACGATCCCAATTTTTTCTCGAAGCTGATTAATGAATACGCATGCACATCCAGTCTTGTTAATAGTACCAGTTAGTTTTCTAAGTGCTTGAGACATCAATCGAGCTTGCAGACCCATTTTACTATCGCCCATTTCACCTTCCAGTTCAGCTTTTGGAACCAGCGCCGCAACTGAGTCAACGACTATAATATCAATGGCTCCAGATCGAATTAAATGCTCGGTAATTTCTAGTGCTTGTTCACCATTGTCCGGTTGTGAGATTAATAAATTTTCTGTGTCAATGCCCAGCTTCTCCGCATATACCTTGTCGAAGGCATGTTCTGCGTCGATGAATGCGGCAAGTCCACCAGCTTTCTGAGCTTCTGCTATACAATGCATGGTGAGAGTTGTTTTTCCAGAAGATTCTGGGCCATAGATTTCTGTCACTCTCCCACGAGGAATCCCACCAATTCCTAACGCCATATCAAGCCCTAAAGAGCCAGTAGAGATCGCTGGAACATCCATGACTTTTTCAGAACTCAACTTCATCACTGTACCTTTGCCGTACGTTTTTTCGAGCTTTTCTATTGTCAGTTGTAGTGCTTTTAATTTCTCTGCATTCTCAGCCATGGTGTGTGTTGTTTCGTTAGTTTTTGGAAGAACATCAAAGCTGGTTAAAAAATCGAAATAATTTATCTGATGCTCAAGAAAATATTTTTATTCCTCCTGACTGTTTTGTTAGCTTCAATGATTTGGCAACATGAACTCATTTGGTACGGTATTAAACAGGGCCAAGGTTAGCTTAAGATTGTTAGAAATGTTGTAGATGTTGAAGGGGTTATGAAATGGGAAGATTTTCCAGACTCTTTGAGGGCGAAAATTGAAGTTATCCAGAATGAAAAAAGATACGCAGTTGAGGAACTAGGATTGAACGTCACAGATAACTATACTACCTTTTATGATCAGAAGGGAGAAACAGCACTTTGGAATGTATCGGCGTGTAGAGCGTATAGTTTCGACCCAAAAATCTGGTGGTTTCCAATAGTTGGTGACGTACCTTATAAGGGATTCTTTGATTTCGAAAAAGCATCTGGTGTAGGGAGCGAATTGCGGGAAGAAGGTTGGGATGTGCGGATTCGTGGGGTCAGTGGATGGTCCACATTAGGATGGTTCAAGGATCCTATTCTGTCTGAGATGCTCAATCGTTCGGAGGGTCAACTTGCTGAACTTATTATTCATGAACTTACTCATGGAACAATCTTCGTGAAGGATCGGGTGACTTTTAGGGAACCTCTAATAATTAATTTTCTCACTTTGCCACTTTT
>JAAEPI010000372.1 GCA_024232835.1 Cytophagales bacterium | reverse complement strand
TAAAAAATATTTTATGCATGGCACCTCACATCACCTTGGGTTAGATGTTCATGATGTAGCTAGTATTTACACCAAATTCAAACCAGGGATGGTGTTCACTGTTGAGCCTGGAATTTATATTCCCGATGAGGGCATAGGTATACGGCTAGAGGACGACATGGTGATTAGAGAAAATGGACATACGAATTTGATGGCCAACATCCCAATAGAAGCAGAGGAGATCGAAGACTTAATGAACCAATAATGGTAAGAAATCAATTCAACTCTGAAAAGGCACCTGAACCAGTGGGATTGTATTTACATACAAAAAAGTAGGGGAACTGCTTTTTCTTTCAGGAGTTGGTTTTTGCTTCACCGCCTAAACCACACCTTTAGAAACTAGTATGAAAAGCGAACTGATAAGGAAATTTCCTGATCCTAGAAAGTAAGTAAGAACACACCTTTTTCGATACTGAATTTACCCCCGAGATCTGCAATCATTATTTCTACTAGTGATTTTTCAAGCGGCATGTTCTCAAAGGACTGTTTCATACTCACATTGTCACTTTTTATTTCCAACGAATAGTTTTGCTGATTTTTGATCACATACACTTCTACAGCTCGTTCTCGATGCTTTTGGATTATCAAAATGATTTCATGAACTATGACCCCTATTGGAACTGCTTGACGTATTTGAATAGGGATACTATTTGCTGTAAATGCGACGTTTTTATGGTGGTATGAATTTTCTGATAAATCTTTCAGGTAGGTTTTTAAATCAACTAATTCATAATTATCCCCTTGAAACAAGGGATTGTTGGCTCTAGCTAGCGAAATGATTTTGCTTTGAAAAGTTTTTAAATATTCAATTTCTTCTCTATTCTCCATCATTTCTATATCTATCAAACTGTTTACAAAAGCCAGATTGTTTTTTACCCGATGATGAACTTCTCTCAATAATTCACTCTTCTTATCAGCCATTCGATTTAGCTTGAGCTTGATATCATTGGTTTTTTCAAATTCAATTTTCTGGCGATTGGTAGCTAGAAGGGTGTTTCTTGAAAGCCGATATGTAATAGATACAGTCACTATACATACAGTTGAAACTATTATTGAATCAGCCAATGTTCCAGGATTTTGGCTAGTTGGAGTATACCAATTCCAATATTCTCCCATAGTGATCAGAAATAGTGCTGTGAATACCAAAATGAAAATGGCAATCAAATGTTTGAATTCTAGTGTGAGGCTTGAGAAGAGTATAACTACTGGAAATGTGATTATGGCAATGTCGTGAATTCCCATACCAGTTATGCAAACCAATGTGTCTAGCACAGTGATGAGCACTGCCAAATATATTATTGCGTACTTCAAATGTCCCTTTCGTAGAATGAATAATGTCAAAAAAGTAGGCAACACTGCTCCAAATGGAATGTATGCTCTAACAGGATCTCCTGTCAAAAATCTTATTGCAGCGATAAGGATAAGAGGGATTGGAAGAAATTTAGCAATGGCAATGATTACAGGAGCGATTTCGTTATTAATTTCTGCTACTCTTTTAAGTTGAATGTCCATATTTTTCATCCTTCAACTGTATTTTTTGGCAGGGTCAAAATCCCTATTCCATCTTCAGGAATTGAAAAATCAGCCTTTAATTGTGAGAGCACTAAATCAAATAAAATATGTGATTTAGGTAGCTTAATCAAGCCCTTAGCCGAAATCTTAAACGTTAGAACATTCTCGTTGAAAGATTCAACTAAAATTATAGCAGATGGTGAATTGCGAATAGCGTATTCAATCAATTCATTAAAACAAATTCCTAGTGAATTTACCTGATCTAGCCCGATGTACAACTCTTTAACATTAGCTCGCAATTGTCCTTTGGCCAAAGAAAGTGAATCGGATAAATAAGCAAAATATGCTAAGATGTATTTGTTGAAATCTATAAATTCAGATTTACCTGAAACTAAAAGTGTATCATGAGTGTGATAGATGGCTCGAATTTTATTTATAAGGGGATGGAGGTTTTGGTTCTCCTGCTGTTCCAATAACAGATTAATGTAGTGTAGGTTTGTTTTGGCTTGAATATGCACTTCTTTGATAAGTCGATTTTTTTGAATAATTGTTGCCTGCAACTGTCCATTAGATTGCTCAGTCTTTTCAAGTGCTATTTCAGCTTGAAGAAAGGATTTTTTTAAATTGCTGGCTAAGCTATAGATGACCAAAAGACCTAACAACAGAATGGTTAAGGCAATGATCAGGTCTGAAGGTTGTCCTGATGTATATTGACTCGGAGTGAAATATGCCATGTATTCTCCACCCCCAAGCCAGAATATGGCAAGTATCGTGATAAAAGAAAAAATGATAAGGTAAAGACGCTTAATTATAAGGCCTGAAAAAATAATAATTGTCGGAAATGAGATTATACTAACACTATGTATTCCGTGAACAAAGGTTGTATTCACTGTCACAAGAATGGTAAGCAATGAACACAAGTAAATGACAGTACCTTCCAGAAAACCTTTGTTAAGAAGAATAAAAGAGAAGGAACTAATCAAAAGGGTAAGAAGAATTAAAACTGCACCTTGAGGATCGCTTCTTAACAATCTTTCGCCCATGAGGATCATAAGTGGAATTGGCAGCAACACAAGAAGTTTCTTCACCGTCTTTGCGGTTGCTTTTCTATGACCTTTGTATATATCCGGTACAGAAAAAATACGAACGAAAAATGTATCTAGCATAATTCTCCTAATCAGGTCGTAAATGTAACGGAAATGAATTAGCGATTTGAGACGTGTTCAACGGATTGAATTGTATATTTTTGCTTCTTTCAAAAAATAAAGATGGAATATAATACAGGGCGTGAGCACTTGAAGCTCCGAGAATACGGAAGAAACGTTCAGAACTTGGTTAGCCACATTCAGAACGAGTCGGATAAAGAGAAAAGAAGTAAGCATGCTGCTATTTTGGTGGAGTTAATGAAGCAGATTAATCCGAATTTCAATAAGGATTCTGCAGAATACGATCAGAAAATATGGGATGATGTTTTTATTATTTCAGGGTTTGATATGGACGTAGATTCGCCTTTCCCAACTCCGGAACCGAGTTTATTAGAAAGGAAGCCAGAGCGATTGACATATTTTTCAAATGAAATCAAATTCAAGCATTACGGAAGGAGCATTGAAATACTTATTAAAAATGCCATTGCATTAGAAGATCCTAAGGAAAAGGAAGGAGCTGTAATTGTGATTGGCAAGCTGATGAAGAGCTTTTTTCTGACATGGAATAAAGACGCGATAAGTGACGAATTGGTGCTTAAGAACATTAAGAAAATGTCTAACGATCAACTAGACATTAATATTGAGACGGTTAAGGAACTTAACTTGTTTGATTTGGGCAAACCAGCTTACAACAAGAATCGAAGAAACTACAGCAATAATAAAGGTGGTAAAGGAAAACGACCTCACCACGGAGGCGGTCATCAGGGTGGGCATAAAGGCAATAACCAGAATCGCCGCAGACATAACTAAATGAGTTCATTTGTTGTCAAGGGAGGGAACAAACTCAACGGAACCATCATCCCGCAAGGAGCGAAGAATGAAGCGCTTCAGGTAATTTCTGCCGTACTTCTTTCAAAGGAGAAAGTCACTATTCACAAGATTCCAAACATCAGAGATGTCATGAAGCTCATCGAATTACTCGGTGATCTTGGTGTCGTCATAAATAAAATAGGAGAGGAGTCGTATGAATTTCAAGCTAAAACCATCGACTTATCTTATTTGGATTCTCGCGAATTCAAAAAAATGGCATCAGCACTTCGTGGTTCAATTATGATTCTTGGTCCGCTTCTGGCTCGCTTTGGGACGGGTAAGATGCCAAAACCAGGTGGGGACAAAATTGGGCGAAGAAGAGTTGATACTCATTTCTTTGGTTTCGAAAAGCTTGGTGCTAAATTCAATTACAATTCAGATAGTTCGTTCTATACCGTTGATGGTTCTCAACTGACCGGTGCTTATATGCATTTGGAGGAGGCATCCGTGACTGGCACGGCTAATATTGTGATGGCAGCAGTTCTTGCTAAGGGAGAAACTACAATCTACAATGCTGCGTGCGAACCATATGTTCAACAGCTCTGCTTTATGCTTCAACAAATGGGGGCCCAAATCGAAGGAGTTGGTTCAAACAAATTGAAAATTCAGGGAGTAAAAAGTCTGTCAGGGACGGAGCATACATTGCTACCTGATATGATCGAAATTGGAAGTTTTATTGGCTTGGCTGCCATGACTCATTCGGACATTTTGATTAAGGATGCTCGTATTGACCAACTAGGATTGATACCGAATACCTTTCGAAAATTGGGAATTGACTTGCATTATCATGGAGATGATATTCATATTCCTGAGCAAGAGCTTTATGAAATTGAGTCGTACATTGATGGATCTATCCTTACAATTGCTGATGGAATTTGGCCTGGATTGACCCCAGATTTGCTAAGCGTTCTTCTTACTACGGCAACTCAAGCCAAGGGCACTGTACTGATTCATCAGAAAATGTTTGAAAGTAGGCTTTTCTTCGTTGATAAACTTATCGATATGGGTGCTCAAATTATTCTCTGTGATCCACATCGCGCCACGGTAATTGGATTAGATAAATCTGTTGCTCTTCGGGGAATACAGATGACCTCACCTGACATTAGAGCAGGTGTTTCGCTGCTCATTGCGGCTCTTTCAGCAACAGGTATTAGCACAATTCATAATGTCGAACAGATTGATCGGGGTTATCAAAAAATCGATAAACGCCTAAACGCATTGGGAGCGGAAATTGAAAGAATTGATTAATAGAGATCCCTTAAATACTAACTCAATAACGATTTAATGGTACCAAAACTTTCTTCACTCAGAGGCTTTTCAACAAAATCGGGTTTGAATGGGTGTCTATTAGCTTTTTCTATATCCGACGGATCAATTGAAGAAGTGACTATGATAATCGGGAATGGGGATTTGTCATTGGATGTACTAAGGTTTTCTAAAACCTCCCATCCGTCCATTACAGGCATATTCAAGTCAATAAACATAGCATCAGGAGATTCATTTTTTAGCTGAGCTAGTGCTTCTTTTCCATTTTTTCTTGTAATTATTTCCATATCAGGAAATAGCTTGCTCAGCACGTAATTCGCTGTGAAGAGAAAAATCTCATCATCATCAACTACTAAAAATTTTTTCTTCTTACTCACGCAACCAGACCTTTAATGATAGTTCCTTTATTTATCTCACCTTCTACTTCAATATTGCCTCCCAAAGTTAAACAACATATACCGACTGATACCCCCTATCAATATATAAAATGACCAATTTAGATGGACTATTCAAACTTTGTCTAGCTATACCCATAATTGGGTTAAATATAGTAATCAGTGTTTCTTTAGATTTGTAAAAAACATATATGTCGAAATATATTCTTTCCCTAGACCAAGGAACTACCAGTTCACGAGCGATTATTTTTGATAAAAAAGGAGCTATTCAAGCTGTTGCGCAAAAAGAATTTGAGCAATTATTTCCTGAACCTGGCTGGGTAGAACACGACCCAATGGAGATATGGCTATCTCAGATAGAGGTAGCGAAGGAGGTTGTTTCATCAAATATTTCTGCAGAGGAAGTAGCGGCTATTGGGATCGCAAACCAGCGGGAAACGACTGTTGTTTGGGATCGGGAAACAGGCGATCCTGTGTATAATGCAATTGTGTGGCAAGACAGACGAACAGCAGAATATTGCGACGTGCTCAAAGCAGCGGACTGGGAAGAAAAAATACGTAAAAAAACAGGGCTGGTTTTGGATGCCTACTTTTCAGGCACAAAAGTCAAGTGGATTTTAGACTATGTAGAGGGTGCTAGAGAAAAGGCTGAAAAAGGGGAGTTAGCGTTTGGTACCGTTGATTCCTGGCTTGTTTGGAATCTTACCATAGGGCTGTTGCATGTCACGGATGTGTCCAATGCAAGCCGTACAATGTTGTTTAATATTCACACAATGGATTGGGATGAAGAATTGTTAGAGCTTTTTAATATTCCAATTTCCATGTTGCCTCAGGTGAAATCGAATAGTGAAGTATATGGCGAGGTGTGTATTAATCTCTTTGGTGATGCAATACCTATTGCTGGTATGGCGGGAGATCAACAGGCGGCCTTATTCGGACAAATGTGTGTTGACAAAGGCATGGTAAAAAACACATATGGAACAGGTTGCTTCATTTTGACAAATACGGGAAATCAACCTGTGAAGTCGGAGAATAATCTTCTAACAACGATAGCCTGGAAAATTGGTAATGAAACGACTTATGCATTGGAAGGGAGTGTATTTATTGGAGGTGCAGTAGTGCAATGGATTAGAGATGGATTGGAGCTTATTAGTGATGCTGGAGAAATTGAAGCACTCGCTAATTCAGAAGAAGACAATGGAGGAGTTTATTTGGTGCCGGCATTTGTTGGCCTTGGCGCTCCACATTGGGATCAATATGCGAGAGGAGCCATGTTGGGTATCTCAAGAGGAACAACAAAAGGGCACGTGGCACGGGCAGCTTTGGAGTCAATATGTTTTCAGTCAAAGGAAGTGATAGATGCCATGTCTGTGGATGCCGGGATTGCCATCAAAGAATTAAGAGTGGATGGGGGCGCTACTGCAAATAATACTCTTATGCAGATTCAATCGGATAGTATGCAACTCAAAGTAATTCGGCCTAAGGTTGCTGAAACTACAGCACTCGGGGCTGCATATTTTGCAGGGCTGGCAGTTGGGTTTTGGGACAATTTGGATGAATTAAAAAAACAATGGGCGATTGATGAGTCATTTAGCCCTGCTAGCATTATGCATGATGAATTAAGAGTTTGGTCAAAAGCAGTTGAGCGATCAAAAGACTGGCTTTAATTCCACCAATGGACTATTCCTTGATACTTGCATCGAATGAAGAAATATTCTTCCAAATTCACAACTCGTGAGCCTGCCTTTGTTGGACAGGCACTCCGAGGTTCTTGATTAGAACCCTTTGTAAAACTGATTTAAAAGAGTTCTAAATTATAACTTATTGTATAAGAATCTTTAAATAGACAATGTGAGCGTATGAGTCAGTCATCTTTTTGCGATATGGAATTGAGGATCAACCAATCAAAAAAGTCACGAAGTGAATTCAGCGTTAGATAAGGTCAATAAGATTGTGGATTGGCAAAAGGAGGAAAAATCTCTTGTCTGTTACAGACAGGACAGCAGGGTGGGCGAAAGCCAATACCGGTATTGGTAAAAGCAAAAATGTTATTTGTTC
>JAAEPI010000371.1 GCA_024232835.1 Cytophagales bacterium | reverse complement strand
TCTGGTATGACTCGAAAAGTAACCCCTTCGATATCGAGCTTCATCTCTGGCACATCCACCCACTGAATAGGCAAAGATTCCTCTTCTGGGGTGGGTACCCACGTCTCCGCTACTTGGCTCAACTCAGTTCTCTTTGCCATAAAAATGTTCAATGCCGGCGTTTCACTCCAAAATCGATCAATTGTTTTCTCCTCTTCTAACAAAACTGAGTCCTGATCTTGATTTGCTCGTCTCCATTGATCTTCTTCTAGGGTTTCGATTTCCTTCATAATAATATGCCCGGTTTTATTATTCCCTCGTTTCTTTACTTTGGTCCACGCCAAATTTACTTCTTCTTCCAGAAATTGATAAGGTGACTGCCTGATTCGCTCTGCATTCATTTCCCTTAACCATTCGTCATGACTAATCGGTAACGAATGAGTTTGCACCTCTTTCAAAGGAAAATGCTTAGCATTTTGCTGTTCGCAGCAAACAGACACCTTTTCGGGCAAATTATCCTTTGGTTGGGTTTCCCGAAAATCAAAATTCTTTGGTTGTAGAT
>JAAEPI010000370.1 GCA_024232835.1 Cytophagales bacterium | reverse complement strand
GCGCCACATCGGATTCTTTTAATTGCAGTATGGGGATCTGAGGTTTGGGAATAAACTTTTCTTTTATTGCTGCCATCAGCCCTTTTCCTGATGATCTACTCTCTGTGGATGATGCTCTAGAACTTTTTCCGGAGGTTTTCTTTTTCTGGGGAAGGTTTTCAGTCTCGGGTGCCTTAACTAATGGCAGAAAAGCCGCATCTTTTTCAGTTATATCCATCTTATCATGGGGATCATGTTGATTTGTGCCCGAATAACTTTGGGAAGTGGAGGAATGTGCCGACTGGGTGGTTAATTTGGCCTCGGCCTCGGTTACTTTGAGGATATCGATTTCGGTCATTAATTCTTCCGACAATTTGTGGACTTGGCCTCTGTGAGCGAGAGCCACTTCGATCACGTGGTCTTCTAGGGTGGAAATACGACCCTGTTCTTTTTCCCGAATTCGATATTTTTCGTCACACCTATTATCATCCGTAGTACCCTCGAGGATCGCTTGAGCAGTTATTTCTAACCACCAATTTGTTCTTTCTACTGGTTTATCCTGTGGGGAAAATAACTCGTGGGGAGGTAATATGTATCTCGCCGGGGTGCTGTCAAATTTTTCTCTTTCTTCAATCGTCATGGGCTCTTCTCTTATGGTCTCATTTTGCCTATAGGCCAAATCGTGCCTCGCATCGATAATACCAGT
>JAAEPI010000369.1 GCA_024232835.1 Cytophagales bacterium | reverse complement strand
TCGTCGCCTCCTGAAACGGTTGATTGATCAACGTCCGAAGCTTCTATTTCGTCCTGATCGTCAAAAAAGCCATCTACTTCATATCCATACCAGTTACCCCTGATGGGTAAACCAATATCCTGGTAATTTGTGGTAGAATTGTTTAACGGACTAACTCCTTCCGTATTGGTAATTTCGCTATTGTAATAAGTTAAATTGAATGATGCATTGTAGTTTACTTTTCCGATTGAGTTTTTGTGAGATACGTCGAATTCCCAGCCCCATGCTTTTGCATCGTAAACATTGTCCAATACTCCTCCTAAACCAGACTCAGCAGATGTGAGAAGTTGAGTGATAATGTCACTTCTGTTGTCAATGAAGTACTCTGTACTTATGCCAAAGATTCCATTAGCAAAGCCTAAATCCAATCCAAGATTAATTTTCTCAGATGTTTCCCATTTCAAGTCAGGATTAATAGAATTCCCCAATCTTAGGCTGGGAACAACTACTCCACCAAGAGATGCGCCAGTTGGATCAAAGGGGGCATTTTCAATTACATTGATACTTCCGTCGTCTCCACTTAATCCCCAGGATGCCCGAAGTTTTAAAATATTTATAAAGTCAAGTTGGTCCATAAACGATTCTTCAGTTGCATTCCAGCCAAC
>JAAEPI010000368.1 GCA_024232835.1 Cytophagales bacterium | reverse complement strand
CATAAATGACCTCACAATGTCAGAGGAATCAATAGAGTCTCTCTTTGTGCAGGTCACCAATACGGTGGAGCCCACTACTGTAGGCGTGATCTATCGCTCACCAAATAGTTCCAGAGATAAGTTTTTCGATGAAATTGAAAGAATTATTGCAAAGCTTCCATCCAAAAACGTTTATATTTTAGGCGATTTCAATCTCAACTTTTTCTCTGGAAGCACTTTGGATGTCTCAAGATTTGAAGAAGAGATCATTTCCAATGGGTACTATCCCCTGATTTCTCTGGCTACTAACCATGTCCCGGGCTGTGAACAGTCATGTATTGATAACATATTCACAAACCGGGATCCTGGCAGTGTCATTGCCTCAGGGAAGGTCCTTGGAAAGATCTCTACTCACTCTGCCATTTTTCAGGTGTCAGAGGTTTTCATCTCTGATGATGAGAAAAATGAACCTAAAACAAAAATTGAATATGACTATTGCCTAGCAAACGTTGCAAAATTTCAAGACCTATTACGAAATGCACTGGCTGATGAAGCAGAAGCAGAAGTGCAGTCAATGCAAGGTTTCATGACATTGTTTCAAGACTGTATCAACAAGTCATGTAAGCTTGAAAAACCTAAGTTTACAAAGAGAAACACTATCAATAACCCATGGATCACGCCTGCAGTTCTGGAGTCAATCCACAGAAATGATGACCTTTACAAGAGCTGGGTCAAAACCTGCACTAGAAAGAACCCCTCCGGCAATGTTGCAATGCGACAGTCCCAGAGGGAGTACCAAATCAAGCTGCGTTGGGTTATCAAGACTGCCAAGTCAAAATACTACCTGTCAAAATTTAAGAAATGCATTAATAATAAGAAAAAAACATGGCAACTGATCAATGAGTTGCGTGGTAAGAGTGCAAAAAGCACCAAGGCCTCATTCATTATAAGCAATGAGAGGATTCAATGTCGCCGATTGATTGCTGAAAAATTTAATGAATATTTTGTTAATATACCTGGAAACTTGAATGAGGCCGCCTATAAAGACAAAGCTCTTAATCAGTTTCCATCATTTCAGAGTTTTTTATCGCCTGCTTGTCAGAAAGCAATTTCACTGCACGAGTGCTCTGCAGGAGAAATTGAAGGTATTATTAAAGATCTTGACTCAGGAAAGTCCTCTGATATCCCTATTATGCTTGTTAAGGCAACTAGGCCAATAATTTCCAGTGTACTTAGTAAATTGTACAATGATTGCATGTCAACTGGGGAATTCCCTGATATCTTGAAGAGGAGCCGGGTGACTCCTATCTTCAAGAAAGGTAACAGGGAGTTACTGGAAAATTATAGACCAGTTTCAACCCTTCCT
>JAAEPI010000367.1 GCA_024232835.1 Cytophagales bacterium | reverse complement strand
TTTAATGTGGTAAGCGGAATTTTTTAATAACCTTCGCAATGCTTATCATATTTCGATGGAATTTTGTGGCTACTATGTGAATGACACTTCGAGGAAACCCACCTGAAGATTTAGTGAAATTTGATTCACTCTTGCGGAAGTTACGGTCCATGGCATTCGAGGTGGATTTTCACCCGATTTCCAACTTCCCAATAACATATTATTAATATTCGGCAACGATTTCAGTGATAATCTTCAACATGCTTGCTCCACGACCAGTCTGTAAAAGACTTGGATGAAAATATTTAAGGCAAGAGCGCACACATTGGAATCGTTTTGAACTTTCAAAACCGGCAGTAAGAGTGAAAATTTGAATGACTCACTGCCTACACACACAGCTCACTGATATCCATGGAGGGTGAAGTTGGTTGGAATGTGATGTGAGCATTCTGAATGCCCAAGTTTGGCATTTCGACCAATATTCACGACGCAGTACATATGTAAAGATTGTTTTTCTAATCGCCACGTCGCTTGTTATTCCAGGCGAATCGCGCCGTGTTGGGCCTTTTGGTAGAGGCGAGGAAGAGTTCATCAGGGTTTATATGCCTGAATGAAAATCGACCGAATCAGGAATGGGAGAAGCTCGAAGAATCGCTGCGATAAAAATACGTACAATATCGAACTCGGAAACTGTCGTTCTTGTCTATGTCGATACTTGTATTGATTAGACATGTGTTTATAAGCCCACGCCAAATCGTCCGAAGATA
>JAAEPI010000366.1 GCA_024232835.1 Cytophagales bacterium | reverse complement strand
GAAATGAAGATTACAGAAACACCACTCAAAGATTGTTATTTAGTTGAATCAACGACATTTGGAGATGAGCGGGGTTTTTTCATGGAAGCTTTCAACAAACAAAAGCTAAAAGAAGAATTAAATGTTGAACTCGAAATCAAGCAAGTCAATTTTGCCAGTTCCTCAAAAAACGTATTAAGAGGTCTCCACTATCAAGATGCTCCACACTCTCAAACTAAACTTGTCGGAGTAACCCACGGTGCAGTGTTAGACGTGGCGGTGGATCTTCGTAAAAACTCTCCAAGTTATCTGAAATCTTACAGTGTACTACTTGATCACCCTTCTAAGCTATTTTTGGTACCTAAAGGGTTCGCTCACGGTTATTACACAATGTCAGATGATACATTGTTCTTCTACTTCGTGGATACACCCTATTCACCGCAACACGAATTGGGAATTCTTTATAATGACCCTGAACTTGCCGTTGACTGGGGACAATTAATAGATCCAGTTGTTTCCAAAAAAGATTTAAATCAACCAACACTAGATAATGTGCGAAACCATTTTTAAATGAAGAAACGAGTGCTTATTACTGGAGGAGCTGGCTTTTTGGGTTCCCATTTATGTGACAGATATATTAATGAAGGCTGTAAGGTTATCGCAATGGATAATCTTTCGACTGGTTCGATCAAGAACATCGAACATTTAATGCCATTGGCTGATTTTGAATTTCATAATTATGATGTAACCAAATTTGTCCATGTTAAGGGAGAGCTAGACTACATCCTTCACTTTGCCTCTCCAGCCAGCCCGATCGACTATCTCAAAATGCCCATCCCTACTTTAAAAGTGGGTGCCCTAGGCACGCACAATCTGTTAGGGCTTGCGAAATCAAAAAAGGCACGAATGCTAATTGCCTCTACATCTGAAGTCTATGGTGATCCTCTCGTTCATCCGCAAAATGAAGATTATTGGGGTAATGTTAACCCAGTTGGTCCACGGGGGGTGTATGATGAAGCAAAAAGATTTCAAGAAGCCATCACAATGGCTTATCATACTTTCCATGGCTTGGAAACCAGAATCGTGAGAATCTTCAATACCTATGGCCCTCGCATGAGATTAAATGATGGACGAGCATTACCAGCTTTTATTTCTCAGGCACTTAGAGGTGAGGACATAACAGTTTTCGGCGATGGATCACAAACTAGATCATTTACCTATGTAGATGATCTGGTTGAAGGTATATATCGTCTGCTCCTGAGCGATTATGTCAATCCAGTGAACCTTGGGAATACCGAAGAAATTACAATTAAAGAGTTCGGTAAAGAGATTGTTCGCTTGACTAGGAGCAAAAGCAAATTGATTTTTCAAGATTTACCCGAAGACGACCCCAAACAACGAAAACCAGATATTACCAGGGCAAAAGAAGTTCTGAACTGGCAACCAAAATTCACAAGGGCCGAGGGTTTGAAGCCCACTTTAGAATACTTTAAAAATGCTGTTTTAGGATAAAATAAATCTATCTTTGCGCCCTGATTTAAAAATGAATTTATCTGTTGGCATAATAGGACTAGGGTATGTTGGTCTCCCGCTTGCGGTAGCTGTAGGAAATAAATATCCGACGCTCGGGTTTGATATCAATCCCAAGCGAATCGAAGAGCTGGGACAAGGTCATGACCGAACCCATGAGGTCGACGAATCTGAACTAAACGATAGCACCTTTTTAAGATTTACAGGTGACAAGGACAAGCTAGCTAAATGCAATTTTTTTATCATTACAGTCCCTACCCCAGTCAACGATGCAAAGCAACCCAACCTTTCCCCAATAAAAGCTGCCACAAAGACCGTTGGAGAAAATCTCAGCAATGGGGCAATTGTGGTTTATGAGTCAACTGTTTTTCCAGGTTGTACAGAAGAAGTCTGCGTACCTATTCTCGAGAAAGTTAGTGGCTTAAAATACAATCAAGACTTTTATTGTGGTTATTCACCAGAACGGATTAATCCAGGAGATAAAAAACACAGAATCACGGACATCAAGAAAGTAACGAGTGGTTCGAATCCGGAAATTGCTCAAAAGATCGATAAATTTTACAACTCGTTCATCACAGCGGGCTCACACTTGGCAAGTAGCATAAAGGTCGCAGAGGCAGCAAAAGTGATTGAGAATGCTCAACGAGATATTAACATAGCTTTCGTAAATGAACTTGCTGTGATCTTTGACAAAATGGGTCTTGACACCCTTGAAGTACTCGAAACTGCAAAAACAAAATGGAACTTTCTTCCCTTTACACCTGGGCTTGTGGGTGGTCATTGTATTAGCGTAGATCCTTACTATTTAACCCACAAGGCAGAACAGTTGGGTCACCATCCGCAGGTCTTTACGGTCGGTAGAAAAATCAATGATGGAATGGGATCACATGTGGCTAATAAAGTGATCAAATTACTCGGCGCAAAAGGCAAATTATCGAGTGAGACGAGAGTTGCCATTTTAGGCTTCACGTTCAAAGAGAATTGCCCAGATGTTCGCAATACTCGAGTAATTGATATTTTTAGTGAACTCAGATCATACAATATTTCTATTGATGTTTATGATCCCCAAGCCGATACTGTTGAAGTCGAAAATGAATACGGAATCTCATTACTGGCTGAACTGAAACCTGAGAGTTATGAAGCGATCATCGTTGCTGTAGCACATGATCAATTTGTCTCATTAGATTGGAAAGTAATAAAAAAACAAGTCTCTGTTATTTATGATGTCAAGGGGATCTTAGATAAAGACATAATTGACGCCAGATTATAATGGAAAACATCATCCCACATAATCATTCAATCACACAGGCCGATAGGGTGAAGCGTAGTGGCTTCAAGCCAGTATTAATCTGGTTTACTGGTTTGTCTGGTTCAGGAAAATCGACTTTAGCTGGAGCTCTCGAGGTATATTTACACACCCAAGGTGTTCCTACTTATATCCTTGATGGTGATAATATCCGATCGGGTTTGAACAAAGACTTGGATTTTTCCGAAGAGAGTAGACAAGAGAACATCCGTAGGATTTCAGAAGTCTCTCACCTGTTTTTGGATGCCGGAGTGGTGGTGCTGACAGCATTCATTTCACCGTTTAGAAGTGACCGACAGTCTGCAAGAGATTTAGTTGGTGATGAGAATTTTTTTGAAGTATACGTCGAATGTCCTATAGAAGTGTGTGAAGAAAGGGATGTGAAAGGGCTTTATGCAAAAGCAAGAAGAGGGGAAATAAAAAATTTTACAGGGATAGATTCGCCTTTCGAAGAACCTCAAAATCCAACCATCAAGGTAAACACAGCAAATGAAGATCTGGAGGATTGTCTTCGACATTTAATTAATAAAATTGTACCAAAACTGAAATAAATGAGTAGCTACAACCTGACTCATATCAAGGAACTTGAAGCTGAGTCTATCTATGTGATAAGAGAAGTTTTCGCTCAATTCGAAAATCCGGCAATTCTTTTTTCTGGCGGAAAAGATTCAATTGTTCTGACGCATCTGGCAAGGACAGCATTTCATCCTGCCAAGATTCCATTCCCATTAGTGCATATCGACACGGGCCACAACTTCCCAGAAACAATGAAGTTTAGAGATGATTTAGTTGAAAAATTAGGTGCTCGATTGGTTGTTGGTTCTGTTCAAAAGTCCATTGATGACGGTATGGCAGCAGAAGAAAAGGGAAAAAGTGCCAATCGTAACGCTATTCAAACAGTGACTTTATTAGACACAATTGAAGAAAATAATTTTGATGCGTGCATGGGTGGTGCCAGAAGAGATGAAGAGAAGGCACGAGCGAAAGAAAGATTTTTTTCCCATCGAGATGAATTCGGTCAATGGGATCCTAAAAACCAACGTCCAGAATTGTGGAACCTATTTAATGCCAAGCATCATCATGGCGAACATTTCCGAGTATTCCCTATAAGCAACTGGACTGAGATGGATATTTGGCAGTATATTTTGTTAGAAAACATAGATATACCCTCACTGTACTTTGCACATGAGAGACAAGTGATACGACGAAGCAACACTTGGTTACCTGTCTCTGATCACATTCAAATCCAAGATAAAGAAAAGATTGTGACTAAGAAAATTAGATTCAGAACGTTAGGAGATATTACCATTACGGGTGGAGATGAATCTAATGCAGATACTTTAACGAAAATCGTTGAAGAAGTGGCTTCTGCTCGTCAGACAGAACGGGGTAACAGAGAAGACGACAAACGTTCCGAAACTTCTATGGAGGATAGAAAAAAAGAGGGGTATTTCTAAAAAGTAAAATTATGAGCGGATATTTAGATATGGAGTTGCTAAGATTCACAACAGCAGGAAGTGTGGATGACGGCAAGAGCACATTGATTGGCCGATTACTTTATGATTCAAAATCCATTTTTGAAGATCAATTGGAGCAAGTGAAGAAATCGAGTGAGAGAAAAGGGTTGGCCGATACTGACCTTGCCCTCCTGACAGATGGCCTCAAGGATGAGCGTGAGCAAGGAATAACCATAGACGTAGCGTATAGATATTTTGCTACACCAAAACGAAAATTCATTATTGCGGATACTCCTGGTCACATTCAGTACACCAGAAATATGGTAACGGGTGCTTCTACTGCAAACTTAGCGCTCATTCTCGTCGATGCGAGACATGGGGTTGTGGAGCAAACACGACGACACTCGATTATTGCCTCGTTGCTTCAGATTCCACATCTCGTGGTTTGTGTCAACAAAATGGATTTAGTGGATCATAGTCAAGAGGCGTATGACAGAATAGTCGCTGACTTTGAGGACTTTGCTTCTAAACTGGATGTTAAGGATGTTCGATTTGTTCCAATCAGTGCTTTGAACGGAGACAATGTTGTAAATCGAAGCGAAAAGATGGACTGGTATGAGGGATCAACCTTAATGTATACGTTGGAACACATTCATATTAGTAGTGACCATAACCATATCGATTGTCGATTTCCTGTACAAACAGTCATTCGTCCTAAAACAGACGAGTTTCATGACTTCAGGGGTTACGCGGGTAGAATTGCGGGTGGGGTTTTTAAAGCTGGCGATGATGTACTTGTTCTTCCTTCGGGCTTTACTTCGAAAATTAAGAGCATCGAAACACTTGATGGAGCAATAGAAGAAGCATTTGCACCAATGTCCGTGACTCTAACTCTCGAAGATGACGTTGATATCAGTCGTGGGGATATGATTGTACGATCAAACAATCAACCTAAACAACTTCAAGATGTAGATGTGATGCTCTGTTGGCTAAATGCTGACGGCCCCAAACCACGAATGAAGTATACATTGAAACACACGACAAATGAAGCGAAGGCTATGATCAAGGAGATTCGTTATAAGCTTGACGTCAACACTCTTCATCGAAATGAAGATGATAAAAATGTTACCATGAATGAGATTTGTCGAGTACAGTTGAGAACAACACGGCCATTAATGGCAGATTCATACCGAAAAAACCGAAACACGGGGAGTGTTATTCTCATCGATGAGGGAACGAATGAAACTGTTGCCGCTGGAATGATTATTTAATTGGAAAATTAAATCAAGCGCCAAAAAACCTAACATATTTGACTATCCAATGTCAGAAAACATTCATTTACAAGATTTACTTGCTTTATCAGAAAAGGCTGCTCGAGCGGCTGGGGTAGATATTCTTGAGATCTATGAGAGTGGGGATTTCTCGGTTGAAGCCAAAGCAGACAATTCTCCACTTACTTTAGCAGATAAAGCATCTCATAATAGAATCGTTTCTTTTCTCGAAAAAACGAATATTCCCATACTAAGTGAGGAAGGTCGTTCAATCCCTTTCGATGAAAGAAAGAACTGGGAATACTTTTGGATGATTGACCCCCTTGATGGAACCAAAGAGTTCATTAAGAAAAATGGAGAATTCACTGTAAATATTGCACTCATTCATAAAGGTCATCCAATATTAGGGGTAGTATATCCTCCAGTATTGGATCAAATGTATACTGCTATCCAAGGATCTGGTTCACTGTTGGATGGAAAGCCTATCCGGGTTTCTGGCAAGACGCTCGATGCAGCAAATTTAAGGACCGTAGCTTCACGATCACATATGAGTCCTGAGACTGAGGAATTTTTGGCACGTCTGGATCATCCAGAAATTGTATCAAAAGGAAGCTCTTTGAAGCTCCTTATGGTAGCCTCAGGAGAAGCAGATGTTTATCCTCGGTTTGGCCCAACAATGGAATGGGATACTGCCGCAGCACATGTCATCGTGGTGGAAGCTGGTGGACAAGTAGTGCATACTAATCTTGGAAGTTCGATAAAATACAATAAAGAAAATTTGCTGAATCCCTACTTTATAGTCCTTGGATATAACTCCGTTATCTAAGATGTTAAGAGTAAAATAACAATATTTTTTCTTTTTATTGTTATATTCACTAAAAGGTCCTATACTTGCCCTTGGATATAAATTTTTTATGCACGTATTATTCAGCATAACCACCGCTTTCCTAATCGCTTTTTCGGCAATGCCCATCGTGATTCGTGTTTTTCGATCACTTGACCTGCTTGATAACCCAAACCGTCGCAAAGTTCATAGTGTGAGTACGCCTTCTCTCGGTGGAATAGCCATTTACCTTGCAGCGATGATTTCTCTGTTTTTTTGGGTACCAATTGCTGAACTTTCCGAGTTCAAATTTCTACTTCTCGCCATTTTCTTTGCTTTTCTGCTTGGTGTCCGAGATGACATTTCAAGTCTTCAGGCACTGGATAAACTAACCATTCAGGTATTCGCCGCTCTTTTGGTGGTTTTTGTTGCCGACATTAATTTTTCTGGTCTGTATGGCATTTTTGGTTTCACCAAATTGCCTACTGGAATCGCTGAATTTATTTCAATTTTTGCGATTGTAGGTCTCACAAACGCCTTTAATCTAATTGATGGAATTGATGGCCTTGCTGGTTGCATTGCTTGTCTAATTCTAGGTGGTTTTTCTTGGTGGTTTTTTATTGCTGGATATAGTACTCTTGGATTTATAAGTGTGACAATGGGTTCAGCGGTTTTTGCCTTTCTTTTTTATAATTGGTCTCCTTCCAAGATTTTTATGGGTGACACTGGTTCCATGGTGCTTGGATTTACCATTTCAGTCCTCATGATAAAGTTCATTGAACTGAATTCCACATTGCTACCTGGAACAGGTTATTATCTCCAGGCTCCAGTGGCCATGTCTTTTGCACTTTTAGTATTGCCCGTATATGATACCTTCAGGGTATTTGTTATTCGATTTCTAGCTGGTCGATCCCCTATGTCTCCTGACAAGAATCATGTTCATCATGTTCTCCTTAAGTTAGGATTTACTCATGCCTATGCCAGTATCATTTTGGTCAGCTTTAACACCTTCTTAGTTGGAATTGCATGGTTCCTCCAACCCTTAGGTAATAATTGGCTTTCTCTCATTATTTTGATCTTTGCCATATCATTTGGTGGAATTCTTGATTATCGGTTAAGGAGAAAAGCCAAGTCAATCATGAGCCTGCGGAGAAATCCAACAATAACGGCCAGCTAAATATCTCAATTCTTTTAGAACAAAGAGAACTCGTTCCAACTGACGAGGTTAAATTTGTAGTGCTCAAACTTGTGCTCAAAATGATTGATCAGTTAAAGAAAATAAAGGAAGAATTACTGATTTCAGCAGCTTCTACAAAGGAGGAGTTAGAAGATTTCCGAGTAAAGTTTATTAGCAAGAAGAGTGTATTCTCTTCTCTATTCGAAAAATTCAAAGAACTTCCAGACGAGAAAAAAAAGGAAATAGGACAGAGGTTAAACGAGGTAAAAACTTTCGCACAAGCAAGGTTCAAAGAACTCGCTGGCCAGGTGAACCAATCCCATGTCACTGATGAAAGCGTGGATGTCAGTCTACCAACCGTACCTGTTCAAGCCGGAAGCGTCCACCCCATTACTCAAACATATTTTCGTATCATAGAAATATTCGAGCGATTGGGCTTCAATGTAGAAGATGGGCCAGAGATCGAAGATGATTGGCATAATTTCACGGCACTTAACTTTCCTCCCAATCATCCGGCTCGGCAAATGCAGGATACCTATTTCTTGTCTGACGATAAGAACTGCGTATTAAGAACGCACACTTCAAATGTGCAAATCCGATTGATGTCGGACGAAAAGCCTCCCTTTCGGGCAATCATGCCAGGTAGGGTCTATAGAAATGAGGCCATCTCTTCAAGGGCGCATTGCTTCTTTCATCAGGTTGAAGGTTTAAGTATCGACAAGGCCGTTTCCTTCAAGGATTTAAAACAAACTTTGTATCACTTCTCAAAAGAGATGTTTGGAAAAGATACAGAAATCAGGCTTAGGCCATCCTATTTTCCATTTACAGAGCCTAGTGCAGAAATTGATATCAGCTGTTTTATCTGTAAAGGTGACGGCTGTAAAATATGCAAACACACCGGATGGGTGGAAATTGCAGGGTCAGGTGTCGTGGATCCAAACGTGTTAGAAAATTGTGGAATAGATCCCTCAGAGTACAGTGGTTTCGCTTTTGGAATGGGAATCGAGCGAATAGCCATGCTCAAATATCAACTAGATGATATTCGGCGTTTCTCAGAAAATGATTTAAGATTTCTTCGACAGTTTTAGAGCAACCCTTCAATAATCCGTTCTTCGCTATATCCCTCTGCATCTGCTTTGAAGTTCCTCACCATTCTATGACTCAAAACCGACGGTGCTATTGCTTTAACGTCTTCAATATCCGGTGAATACTTTCCGCTCAAAATAGCGTGGCATTTCGCCCCATATATTAAAAACTGACTTGCTCTAGGGCCAGCACCCCATTCCAGATAATTGGTTGCTAACTCGTGAGATTTCTCTGTTCCCGGTCTTGTCTTGGTTACTAAAGTCACGGCGTATTCCAACACATGATCCGTAACTGGTACTTTTTTAATCAGCTTCTGAAATTCAGAAATTTGTTCTCTAGACAAAATAGCTTTTATCTCTGGCAAATCACCAGAAGTGGTACGTCTTACTATTTCCATCTCTTCATCATAACTTGGATAGTCCAGCTTAATCATAAACATAAACCGATCGAGTTGAGCCTCAGGCAATGGATAAGTTCCCTCTTGTTCAATTGGATTTTGAGTGGCCAATACAAAAAACGGTCTATCAAGGGGGTAATGCGTCCCTCCCACAGTCACCGATTTCTCTTGCATTGCTTCAAGAAGTGCAGATTGCGTTTTCGGAGGAGTTCGATTGATCTCGTCAGCCAATATTATGTTGGCAAAAACTGGCCCTTTCACAAATCGAAGATTTCGATCCTTGTCCATTGTCTCCGCACCCAAGATATCCGAGGGCATCAGATCTGGTGTAAATTGAATACGGTTGGATGCTAATGAAAGAGATTTCGAAAGAGTTTGAACGAGCATGGTTTTAGCCAGCCCGGGAACTCCTACTAGTAAAGCATGACCATCACAAAAAATTGAGATCAACAGAAGTTTTATTACATCATCCTGCCCCACGATTATTTTAGCTATTTCTGCCTTCAAGTCTCTGGCAGCTTGTGCCAGAGCATCCGCCTGCATTACATCGTCCTTTTCTTTTGCCATGTTTGTTTTATATAATTCATAATAATACGCAAGCTGGATCAATTTGATCCAAAATATTTACCTCAAAACCAATATTTTTGAATGACTCCCACTAAATCAGGATGAACGGTACCTCCGGCTACAATCTCTTTTCCAAATAGGAAATTTCTACCACCAGAAAAATCTGAAACGACACCACCTGCCTCTTGTACAATCAGAGTGCCAGCTGCCACATCCCAGGCGTTTAGGTTACATTCGAAAAACCCTTCAGTCCTCCCACATGCTACATACGCCAAATCCAATGCAGCACTTCCTATTCGACGAAGGCCATGAGTGTCCACTATGAGCTGGCTGATTATTTTCATGTAGCTCTCTTTTTTTGCAAACTCTTGAATTGGGAAGCCTGTTGCAAATAAACTTTCATCCATGGATGATATACTTGAAACATGAATTCGTACTTCATTCAGAAAAGCTCCTCCACCTTTCCATGCCCAGAAACATTCTTTTCGTGTAACCTCGTGCACAACCCCTAAAATCATTTCATTGTTTCTTGAAAGAGCAATACTGATTGCATAGGCTGGTATGCCATGAACGAAATTAGTTGTTCCGTCAAGTGGGTCAATGATCCATTGATATTCTCCATCGCCCTGTTGAACAGTCTTTTCCTCAGTTAGAAAAACAGCACTTGGTAACAATTTGCTTAATCCTTTGACTAATTTTTTCTCGGATTCTCTGTCCACATAAGAAACCAAGTCACTCTTACCTTTCAGTTCAATTTTGCTACTGTCAAACCTTAATGATTCTGTAGAAATAAATCCAACCACTTCTGCGGTAAGATCACGCACCTTAGATGTCAAATTCTCAAGATCCATTTTTTCCATTTATCACAATCACAATCTCGCCTTTGATACTGGGCTTTTCTTTGAAATGACGCAGCACGTCAGCTACACCTCCAGTTTTAGTTTCCTCAAACTTCTTTGTGAGCTCTCTCGAAACAGAAACTTGGCGATCCCCCAT
>JAAEPI010000365.1 GCA_024232835.1 Cytophagales bacterium | reverse complement strand
TGACGAAATATTATCCCCTCCGGTCGTATTTTGAACCTGACAGGAAGAAATGTTTGTGTCTGAACTCCTGTAACGTCCCTGGCATCGTAGCAACAAAGCTTAGGTGAGAACAGATGGGTTATGCAGCATCTCAACGGCAAAGTTACCTACACCCGAATGACGGCGGTTTGACGAAATATCATCCCCTCCGGTCGTATTTTGGACCTGACAGGAGGAAATGTTTATGTCTGAACTCCTGTAACGTCCCCTGGCATCGTAGCAACAAAGCTTAGCTGAGAACAAATGGCGTGGGAAACATTTCAAGACAAAAGCAACATGTCTTGATTGCGACATTGGTACTTAATTTCGACTTGCCTGTATGAATTATACCGCAGGTAGGTGCGTGCTGGGGGCTCGAGTAAGATCCAATACGTCAATGCTTTGATATAGTTGATTTGCACCGCCCTACAAACGACTTTTCTTTGTCTTTGAAGCTCTCAAATACCAGCCTTTTTACCGGGAAATTATGCGAGCAAAAAGACATATAAAGCAGGACCATGCTTACAGTTCTCTCGTGAATGTCCATCAGGACAACCTATTTTTTAAATAATTGGCCTTGGGGGGCCTCGGAATGAAAAATTTGTCTTGCTGAAAGGCAAAATACATTTATATGAAGCGAAAACAAATATGCGAGGTCAAGCATGTCTCAAATTTCACTGCAATTCAAACAATAAGCACTGTCGACGAAAATTAAGTTATAATCTACCGAATACCATCAAAAAGAAAATTTGACGGACCTTCAAGCCGGCTGAAATACGAGGAGAAAGTCCTTCAACTCGGCGTGTTTCAGCCGTTCATCGCAGATTGTTTGAAAATAGGGTACTCCCACAAATTCAGGACATAATCAGCCATCAGTTTACTTGATTACCCATGGATACTCCCCAATCAAGAACTAATATTTCTTAAAAGGGTTTTAAATCCCATACAGCTGTAATTAATTAATTATTAAACTAATACGACTAGTAATAATCTAACTCGTTCTAACCTACTATATAAATGAAGAAACTGATCAAAACAGGTCTAATGTGGCACTATTTCATTCCACATGGCAACTAGCTTCCTACTACAGTTCTCACTGGCCTATATGATTCCTAAATGCCACCCTAGACGCAACGTTTGGATGTTTGGGATCATATTTGACACAAAAATGGCTGTTCTGACTCATTTCTTGACTTCTAAACGATGTTCATCGTAGGTGATTCACATCTTTTAAATGAATGCTCAGAATCATAGGTCTGCATGTCATAATCATTTTCCATGCGAGAACCATCCATATTGCCCACAGGGTTTGGATTCGCTTTCGTCTTCATCTTCGCAAGAGGGTTTTTGAGAGCACC
>JAAEPI010000364.1 GCA_024232835.1 Cytophagales bacterium | reverse complement strand
TTCAACGAACACGTCAGGCGCTTCTGTATAGTCCGGTGCAGGCGCAACATTTTCAGGAGTGCGTTCATACCGAATCGGTTCATCGTTGAATTCATTCTCAGCCATTTTCTGATCAAGCCACATTTCAGTTCCCGGTACTGCCTCGTCGAATTTGACGACTGCTTTATTTTTAGTATCCTGAGCTTTATCTTTCAAGTCTCTCTGAAATTCTTCACCTGATTGTGGTGCAAATAAATAAGCAGCGGCTGCACCTGCTAGTGCGCCAAGTGCCATTCCAAATCCAAAAGTCTGTTTTGACATCTTATTTTCCTCCTAGTCGATCAGTATTTTTTCTAAAGTGACCATTTCAATACATACACACAAAGCTTCCATCGCAATTTCCAAATCATCCAGTTTAGCAAAACTTGGAGCTAGACGAATACTGTTGTCTCTTGCATTAATACCATATGGATAAGCCGCATTGGCTGGTGTCAGTTCGATACCAATGTCTTTCATTCGTTGAACGATTTCTGCTGCACAGCCATCTTTTGTGGTCAAATGAACAAAGTACCCACCGCTGGGTTTAGT
>JAAEPI010000363.1 GCA_024232835.1 Cytophagales bacterium | reverse complement strand
TGAAGAAGAGGGCCACAAAGAAGAGGAGAATAGATTTTTTATTTCCTATGAGAAAGAAGTGCAAGATGATGCTAATTTGTTCGAGGAGTTTACTTTGAAAGAGCACAATCATTTGAAAGACCAATCAATGGTCATGTCTCTTCAAGAAGAAGGGGAAAAGAATGAAGAGACGATCAAAAAATGTTCCATGTTTATTTGCTTTATCACGGATGGATATTTCAATGATTCTCAATCCATGAAGGACCTAAAAGTGGCGTATGAAGCTGGTATAAAGTTGGTACCCATTCAAGTATCCACAAAACCAGTGTCGTTTGAGAAAGCGCCTAGGGAGTTAAAGCATGTGGATACATTACTCGAAAACCCAGCTGGAATGCTCGATGTGGGAAAAGGAGATGTTTATTATCGTGTAGGGGTGGACAAACTGTGGAGAATTATGGGGTTGGATGTGTTGAAAAACCTGTTTACCGGTTTTACACATATTAAATTTCCTCGACGAATCCAAGAAGATAAAGCGGCTAAATATGTTCCCAATACTCGTGTATGGGCATTTGGTCAAGCTACAACTTGGGATGAATCGAATGAGGGAAATGTCTTTATCGTGACTGGAAATGCCGG
>JAAEPI010000362.1 GCA_024232835.1 Cytophagales bacterium | reverse complement strand
GATCTTCGTTTCGGCCAGATCAGAACCCTGGATTCCGGGTTAAAAAGGGAAAATCCCCAATGATTTTCCCTTTTTCCCAGGAATGACAGTTTTCCGGGAGGTTCCCCATATGGCCGAAACGAAGATCAAAGCCATCCTGAAACTTTCTGTAAGGTATAAACCACTTCTTCCATACCAATCTTCCCATCACTGTTTATGTCCGCATCAGCATTAATATTATCTTCATTAAAACCTGCTAACACTTTCAGCGCCAATATGGCATCTTTCAGATCAATGCAATCGCAATTGTCAACATCACCGGGAATACTTTCACTGGGAATAGCTTGTTCGACAGCAATCTTCTGAGGCAAAGAGTAAAAGCCTTTTGTATCAATTGCATAGATTTCAATTTCGTAAACGCCTTTTCGTGTAAAATGTTCATATACTCCCTCATAAATGCCATCTTCATTAGAGTCGGTAAGTTCTATTGCTGGAAGATCAGTAACCGGTTTACCACGTGGTCCCGGGTCAAAGCAAGGTGGTGTTATTATTGCCAATACCTTTCTGATACCATTTGTATCTTCTACGCCTTTGGCCCGGATCGTTGCGGAGGTCTCTCCATGAAGTATATATTCATCAGAATTTTCTATGCTTCTGTTCTGCAAAGTTGTTGAATTATCAATGTATATCTTCTGATCATAACATTCCTTTTCAATACATACCTCTTCAATATGTGGCAGGTCTCCGGCAATTCCAAATCCACTGCCTATAGTTATTTCACTTAGTAAGTTCCAGTCATCTGCATCTGAATCTCCATCTCCGTCAACTTCAGCAAGGGCTTTCTGTTTCTTTTCCATGATGTTTTTGGCAAGGAAAAAAGCTTCGTTAAGATCAGCACCCCTTATAACAGCCAACCAAAACTGATAAGAAAATGAAAGTCCTCCTTTGTGTCCAAAATGAGCATCTTCATCTTTATCCGTACTAGTTATAACAATACGTTCTTTTCCTTCGGGAGGAATCATTTGAGGAACAAAAGTCCCTGAATTGCAGGCATCGTAAATGAATATCAATCTGCCAGATATATTCTCATCAAGGTCTTTGTCCAAATCTTCTGCATTGAGAGTTTTGGTTGGATTTAATTCAAAAATGTCAGGACTACCGTG
>JAAEPI010000361.1 GCA_024232835.1 Cytophagales bacterium | reverse complement strand
TGAGTGGATTAAGCTGCAAATAATAGAGGAATTAAATGCTACAATAATCTAACAAGCCCACAAAGCCAACCTCCAGATTGTTTCGTATTAAGGATCCGAGAAAAAATAACTTCCCATTCTCGCATCTCATCTTCAGGCCATCTTTGCCCGAGCTTCACTCACTGAATCCTCAGTGTAGCTTAGGCTACGCCTGCGGTTCAGCTCGATCAGATCGACCAAATATGACCTAAACCTGAGCGCGATAAATAGGGAAGTTATTTTTTCTCGAATCCTTACAATATTAAATTGCTCGTATAAGGTGGATTCGCCTCGCTTAATCCACCCTACAATCTGTCATCTTGAACCATTCGCTCTTTGTCATTCTGAGAGAAGCGAAGAATCTTGTTCACGGAATCTTTAGCCAAATATTCTCTATCGCAACCATCCCTAATAAGAGACAGATGCTAATCGCCGTAGGGAGAAAGAACATGTCTTTTTTCTTTACAACAGTCTCCATTATTATCTTTTCCTTTTCTATCTTGTCAATCTCCGAGTAAAACTGTTCCACCTCCTCGTAATTCTCAGCCGCAAAAAGCCTTCCACCGGTTGATTCAACTCCTTTTCTCAATAACGCTGTCCTTTCAGCAGCCTGCTCATGCTCCACTCCTGTCTCTGCGGATGCAGGCACTGACACTACATGCACTTTGACCCCCAGTCTTTTAATAAAACGAAGTGGTCTTTCAGGATTTATACCCACGTTATATATGCCGTCTGTAAACAAGACTATCACCTTATTGTTCATTGTACCTTTATTATGTACCATTTTTACAAAATCAAGGGCATACTTGCCAAGCCCTTTCTCCCTGTTCATACTCTTTCTTAATTTGTTAATTTCAAAAACCTGACCAATCTCTCTTTCAATAAGGGCAAGTATGGAAGTAAAAAGGCCTTCTCCAATGGCAGTGCGTACACCTACTTGGTGTGGTTTAATTCTGTCTAAAGATTTCTCCAACAACTCTGTTTCCCTGGTAGGTAGTACGACAACAACCGCATCTGTCCCATACATAGTGATACCTATCATATCATGAACTCTTTTCTTTATAAACCCCTTCGAAATCTCCCTGATTACCTCCATTGCTTCACCAGTCATACTAAAGGAGGTATCAATGGAAAGTATTATTTCACGACCCCGGTACGAAACTTCTGTTTCATGGTAGTCCAATTGAGGTCTGGAAAATGCGAAAATCGCGAATAACGCGGCAACAAAGCATAAAACCTTTGGCAGTCGT
>JAAEPI010000360.1 GCA_024232835.1 Cytophagales bacterium | reverse complement strand
CTTCCTAACAATCGTTCATCATCATCAGCTTTAAGGGATTCACTTTCTACGAATTCTGCCAATTCATTTTTTATATCTACATGACTTTCGGACATCAGGGTTAATGTTGCATATAAATGATAATTATGAAAGAGAAAAATGGTATTTCTTACCAGATAGTGTTCGTGGTGAAAGGGCATTGAGCTTGACCAAAGCTACCTCCAATTTTTCCATTATTAACGGATCCTTTGGATTCCTTTTTAACACAACCTTGCGATGTATAGCTGTTTCTTCAATCTTTCCATCTAGAAGTAGAACGGATTGCATCAAGGTCGTGAAGCTTAGAGGACCCATTTGAAGAAACTCTTTCAAAAAATAGGCTGACACGTTCGCTAAACTCACACGAAAATAAGTGAGGATTTGATCCAATTCCACATCTACTTTGTAAACGACTTCTTTCCCTTGGAGACGAAGCCAACTTTTTTCACACCGTCTCAATTTCTTAAATTTCTTCTCATGATTTTTTTCAATTTTCTTCATACGTCGTTGAACCTTACCGATTTCACGTTCGCAATCTTTCAAATATCCCTGGTCCTCTTTACTCAAAACCCGTTGCCCATCCTTGACTCCGCCTCTGATCCGTAACTCATGCTCCTGCTGAATACAATCTGCTAACGTCTCTGTCTCACGAGAAATTTCCGCCAAAGGCTTTTTGAGCACTTGCTTTAACTCTTTTATGTTTGCTTTCAGTTTTTCCTGTTTTTCCCTCACATTCAGGTCATCTGCAAGTTGTTTGCCATAGCCTGCAACACGATGAAGCGATACAAAACCTTTCATGCTTCGAAACGTTAATTCCTCAAGCGGCCAACGATCAAAGTAAGCTTTCACCACTAAACTCGTTCCTATCGTATTCGATGGCAAGCTTGTCAGCAGAATTGTATTCCTTCCATTATCCCATTCTATTCTCACCGCACGCACAATTATCAGATAATTCTTTTCCTTCGAATCCTTTAATTCAATTTCACAGTCATAAAGTGTTGCATCCCCATTTATGTATCGTTCAGCCGATCCCATATGGCGAAGCTTACGCTCAGACCATTGGTTATCATCTAATGTTGTGATATAATGGTAACGATCTTGAGAAGCAAATGCACGTAATGTTTCGACGCTGTTGCTAGCTCCATCCATCACCAGAACACGGCTCACCAGAGCCGGTCCGAGGACCTTCTTCATATATTGTTCAATTTTATCCATCATCGAAAGCGTATAGACACCTACTGGACCATGACCGGAGTAAGTCTCAAAATATATCGGACACCCATGACTGTCATGCAGAAACACTTGCTCCAAACATCCCATCACACGACCGAGCATGGTTACTTTATTTTTTTTAACACGGCGTCCAGACCACAACGGCTTCGTGTTGCCATCTATATAATAGCATAAAAAAGGCAGTTCCAATTCTGAATCACGGATTTTCCATTTATCTGACCAAAATCG
>JAAEPI010000359.1 GCA_024232835.1 Cytophagales bacterium | reverse complement strand
GTCACTACCAAAAGTATGAAGGACTGCTGTAACGGCTGGTAAAAAGCCTTGCTCTTTACAAAATGAGATGATGGTTTCTGTACTTGCAGAAAAGACAGCGTTAAGTAAAACTCGTTTTTCAAATAATAATGCCCTGAATTGCGCAGGAACCGTGAAGGTTATATGAAAATAGGAACAGTTTGGAAATAGCTGATTCATGCCCGCTACCCACTTATCTATCTGAACCTTGGCACAGGTTGAGCAAAACCGACTCTTACATGTACGTGGTACGTAGCAAATTTCAGTTGGATGAACCGGGCATGAGAAAGTAGCATAACCAAGCCCATCAGGCTCCCGGCAGTTGACCACCTTCCATATATTATAAGCAACATACCAGGGAACTAACAAATGATGTGCGTCAAGGAAAGGACACCAGTTGTCTTTTAGTATTTGCTTTAATGTTATTTTCTTTGATTTGACAGCTTCCATTATGGCACATGAATCTAATCAACAACTTGGCATTTTAATAGCTTTAATTCATGTGAGATGAAATTCAGATGTGGGAGAACAAGTTTTTTTGCTTTTCTGCCCGAAGGGCATTATGTTCGCATTAAGCCTGATTCTTCTGTGCCGATAGCCTTGCTTTACCGAATAGTCGGTAAATCCGTTCAGTACGTAGCCATAGGTAAAAGCGACCGGAAACAATCCAGAATGCTCTCTGTATAGTCGGTCTATTTCTTTTTTGGCAAAGATATGGTCC
>JAAEPI010000358.1 GCA_024232835.1 Cytophagales bacterium | reverse complement strand
TATAAATGCCTTTCTATATTCCGATGATAATAATAGTGTTCTACCATTGGATGGCAGGGGTTGGAATTCGAATGCGCTCAAACCTGACGTATGGCGGTCAGATATGTTTATGCCCTATTTGGATGGAGTTCCTTCAATAGCTGATCTCGATAGTGGGGCTGTGGATTTTGCTGATGTCGGTGCCTTTCAAATTTTTGATTGCCCAAGCGCAAATTATCCGGATCTTTGGCCTAATGCAGAATGGTGGACCAAACCAGCTCATGGAGTAGAAGGCCAAGGAGACATAGCTTCTTCAAAAATGTACCTCGGGAATGGCCAGCTGGAAGATGCGACTTGGGAACGTAATCCAGAAGATCGCCCCAGAAGAACGACGGATGATAAACCTAATGAAAGAGTCTTAGTTGCCAGTCAAATTAGGTACTACGCGGCTGACTACTATGGCGAGCAAATTGGCTATGAAACCACAAGTCACTTAGAAAATGGCCGACCGGCAGGTGCAAATCAATTTTTCCTGGATGGCAGTGCCCGCTGGAAAAGTTTTAAAAACTTCCAATTTGTGCCCAATGGCAATCATAGTGGCAGCCACAGATTTCAAACTAGCAACTACGGCCAGTGGTGGTGGTAAAATGGCGCTCTACAGCTAGCTAACTCCAAAATTAGATAACAGATAATTATTCGAATAAAAATGAAATTTTATTGTAATCATTGTGAACAAAAACTAGAGGCTCCCGAGGAAATATTTGGCACAGAGATCGCCTGTCCTGCATGTGAACAAATAGTTTTAGTTCCGTTTAAAGATAATTCTATTGAAATATCTTCTGAAAATCATTCTGTCTCTATTGAAAGAGGTGACGATGAAAGTATAACCACTCAAGAACCAGTCCCAGATACTCAAGTGGGAATTCAGAGAAATAAATTTAAGGTCTCGAAAAATAGCACGAATAATTTCAGATCTTCTCGGCAAAAACCGCCCTCAAAGCCTAATAATAAAAAACGTACCGCTCTGCTCTTGTCTGTAATTATTTGTCTTACAGTTGGAACTTACAGTTTCTCAAAGATTGAGACAAATACCAACGAT
>JAAEPI010000357.1 GCA_024232835.1 Cytophagales bacterium | reverse complement strand
TTTATGATCTGCGATGTGGGCCAGCCAACGCAGACGATTTTCATCATCAATATCTCGCGCATTCCAGAGCGAATTCTCAAATGATGAGGGTCACGTTGAAGCTTGTAGAGTGATGAATCAATTCGACTGAAATCTTACATAAAATGCTGTATGTGGTACGCATTACGTTACGTTGTGAAAAACTAACAAAATCCATAAGAGCCGTGTAAAAATGGGACGCCCGAATGAAAGAATGGAGAGTGCTGTGGCTAATTTTTATTTAATTCTCCCTAACTTGGAACGAAACTACCTCCGGTTTACAGGGTCCTTCGAGATGCAACTGCTTCAATCTTATTTCAATGCTCTGGAATGGGACATAGGGTATTGGAAAGAATGTGTGGCGACGCGGATTACTCCATCGAAAATTTCTGGACAGATTTGAAAGACAATGTGTGACTGCTGTCCTCTGTTTGTACGTGAGCCGAATACTGCAATAAGTTTTCCCGTCGTAGTAGAGATTTGATGAAAAGT
>JAAEPI010000356.1 GCA_024232835.1 Cytophagales bacterium | reverse complement strand
ATCCACAATAACTGTTAATTTGGAATTGATGCCATATGGAATGTAAGTAAATGTGAAATTGGGCAGGAAAAAGAACCAGATTGAATGTGGAAGATGAGAAACGGCCAAAGGGGAAGAAGAAACGCCTTGAATGCAAGATGTTGGAGGGATGGCCACTGTCTCTAGAGGCAATAACAGGCAGCAACACATTTGATCCTTGGCCATTACGCCAGAGTGGGAAGAAGACAGAAGCTGTACTACGAAACGAAGTTGAGCTGCCTGGCATAGTCAATATTCCTGGAAATTTTCATTGGACAGATGTTCCAATAGTGCCAGCGAAGAGACCCGATTTTGAAGGTGTACCACATTTACCACTGCTGTTGCAGTGGTAAACTATGTGAAACTGATATATAAAAAAGCAACGTTTCATGTTGTAGGCCCCACTCCAGGCCCCAAGAATTTCAAAAAAGATGCTACAGCTGTTGAAATATTCTCAAAAATTGGTAAGTTGTGGTTGATGAAATGGATGGATTACACAAATAAGTATGGAAAAAATAGCAAAGCAAATCATTGGAAGGACATCGAGCCTGAAGAAGCAGCAGCTTTTGTCTCTATCCTAATAACTATGAGTATTCTAAAAATTCCAAGGGTATTATTTTCATTACTACAACATT
>JAAEPI010000355.1 GCA_024232835.1 Cytophagales bacterium | reverse complement strand
GCATTCTCTTGTCTAGTGCAGTAGTGTGGACAATAATGGGTACAATCGGGATTCTGGCAAATTTGGAGGATACTTATGCGATTGGTCCTAATTTTGCAGTTGCTCTAATTGTACCATTTTATGTATCACTGTTCCTAGTTATTGTTATTGAACCTCTAAAAGCTGCAGCACTAAAGAACCTGAAAGGATAATAAATAGTAAGATTCTCTGGTAATAATTATGACTTGAATTAGAATATTCTTATGAATGATTTTAATTCACTCCATAACAGAAAACTAAGTAATTCGGTAAAATGGAATGATGATTTTTTAGAGCAGCATTTCGGCAGAAGGGGGCTTCTCCCCTTCTGGGTTGCCGATATGGATTTTCTAACACCGTCAGTTGTGATTGATAGCTTGCTCAAGCGTGCTAAACACGGCATTTTCGGCTACGAGTACAAAAAGGATGGTTATATTGATGCATTCATTAATTGGTATGCGAACAGACATCAGTGGTCGATTGACCAAACGCACATTGAATTCTGCCCCAGCGTGCTGAATGCGATAGCTGTTCTGATCAATCAACATTCAGAGCAAGGCGACGGCATCATTATTCAACCCCCTGTCTTTTTTGAATTCCGCATGGTGATTAGGAGCAATGACAGACGGGTAGTCAAGAATCCTCTCAGATTGGACGATGGCAAATATCAGATGGATTTCGCAGACCTGGAGAAAAAGGCAGCGAATCCCAAGAACAAGATGATGATACTCTGCAATCCGCATAATCCAATCGG
>JAAEPI010000354.1 GCA_024232835.1 Cytophagales bacterium | reverse complement strand
CATTTCACCCCTCCAGAATGGGTACCTACAGAAGTTCTCTGTTGGATCCATGCTTGGCTGCCAGTGACTAGTGAGTTTAATTTTGATGATTGGTATTCATAATTATGAAATTTCATTTTGATGGCAAGATTTATGTGTGATGAAGTGACGCTGTATGGGGTATGGCGACAGCAGCATTTACATTGCGAGCGAAGTGGCGCAAAGCGCCGCCGAGTGAGCTATGCAAAAATCCTAACCGAAATTCCATCCTAACCAAGAGCTCAGTACCCGACAAAAATAGTTTATTTCATCTATGATCTTAGCCCTTGAGGATTTATTGGTCACAACCTTTCCCTACAGACGATCCTCAGCCTGACATCCTGAACTTCGTTAATCCAGTTGAGGAAACTCTAAAAAGAAGCAAATTCATGAAGGAACTGGTGGAGTTCATCAAGAAAATGAAGAAGTGCTTTCACCAGAATCAGATCCTAGCATTCGGTTAACCAGAAACACAGAATCATCTGAGGAGGTACTTGACAAATGCTTCTCAATAGTCGAGGACTTTATTTCTAAACTCTGGTTGGGGATGAAAGAGAGGTACATGCACTCACTGACCTATCTGCAGGCCCAACTTCATACAGTGAAGCACCGGCTGAAAGTGTATTTTCTGTGTGGGAGCGTGTTTCAGCTGGAAGGAGCAGTTTGAGCATAGAAAACACTAGCATTAACGAGGGTAGCTATGGAGGGCCCTGTTGCGTCTACTAAAGACAGCTTTGGACTATCAAAGGCTGCTCTTGAAAAGTGGCCAAGTCATCTTGGTGAAAGGTGCACAACAGCAGGCTGGATCCCCGAAGTGATTTCAAAGACTGTAAGCATGATACAGTCTGGAAAGAGGAACTAGAACTACATTAGAGCTTATTATGTGTAAGTGAACACTGAACAGTTATACATTTATT
>JAAEPI010000353.1 GCA_024232835.1 Cytophagales bacterium | reverse complement strand
TTTGAGAGAATATTTGCCGCATTTTCGCTGTATAGCAAAGAAGAAGCCACCAAATCAGAAGCAAATAATAGAAATTGCAAAGAAAAGTATGACTCCCTTCACAAGGTCAGACCAATATGGCAAATGGCAATAAAATCATTCCAAAGATGCAGAAACCCATCACAACATTTGGCCCTTGATGAGTCAATGGCTAAATTCATGGTAAGACATAATGCTGTGGCAATGTTTATGTCATGTAGTATCTAAGACAAATATCCATCTAGGGCAAATTCTTTCTGCGGCAAGTTCTCCCAAGGAAACCGGACTCAGTTGGAATAAAAGTGGATGTGCTTGGAGAAAAAAGTGGTTATGTGTGCAATGCCGAGATTTCATCCAGGGAACCTTTAAAATATGAAGAAAATATAGGGAGAACAGGAGCTGTGGAATTCATGCTCCTGACATCTTCCAATTTAGATAATGGGAAAAATTACCTTCATGAAAACCACATTGTGAGACATAACTACATTAGAATGAACTAATATGATTCATTGCCAAATTATGCTATAGGTGTTCACCGATCTCCATTATACCATACCCCACATGGTCAGGGCCTTTGCAGAGATGAATACTTTTTGGGTTGGGACTGTTATGGTAAATGGAAGAAGTCACATTCCAAAGGAAATAATGAAGGGATCAAAATTTGTTGCATTATTGACGAGAGGAGACGAGGTGTGGAAGTTCTGCACTGCCGGTAACAACCTATT
>JAAEPI010000352.1 GCA_024232835.1 Cytophagales bacterium | reverse complement strand
TTTAGAGAAAATTGGACTAAGTATGGGTCGAACGACTAAGTTTCCAATGCATCCGTGTATTAGTACATTCGATTTGAAAATGGGGTACCATCAGTTACAAATCCATCCAGAAGATAGGCATAAAACAGCATTTTGTACTCACAGAGGGTTATATGAATATACCAGGCTCCCCATGGGTTTAAAAACAGCCGGTAGTTTTTTCCAACGGTTGATGAACAAAGTGTTTAACGGTGTCCTTGATGAAGGCATATTTTGTTATCTTGATGACGTTTGTGTAGCCACAAGTTCTGTGGAAGAACATATTGAGAAACTCACAGAAGTCTTCTCTAGATTAAGAGAAGCACTCCTCAAGTTGAAACCGAAAAAGTGTGTCCTCTTGTCAGATGAAGCAAAATACCTTGGTCATATAGTTACCAGGGAAGGATTGAAACCCGAGCCGGGAAAGACAGATGGAATTTCCACTTATCCGGTCCCCAGGAGTTTAACCGAAATGCAAAGGTTTGTAGGTATGGCATCATATTATCGGAAATTTATCAAAGATTTTGCAGCGATTTCTGCACTGTTGAGACGGTTGACCAAAAAAGGCGTATCATTTATGTGGGATGCTCCGTGTCAAATAGCATTTGAAGAATTGAAAGGTCGATTGATTAATTCCCCCATTCTACATTACCCAGATGTTTACAAGGGTC
>JAAEPI010000351.1 GCA_024232835.1 Cytophagales bacterium | reverse complement strand
TCCATCGAACTGTTGAATCAGTGCTACGCTGTGGAAATATTATCTCTGCGCTCATTAGAATGGTGTCTAATTGAGCACTACATGCCACAGAGAATGGAGTTTCTGCTGCTCAATTTGTCCACCATGGCCCCAGACACTGCTTACTCTTGGGATCTGCAGTCATACCAATCTCATTTGGCCCCTCCATTGGAGGTTCTTCCACAGTATTCTCAGCCCACTTTGGCGGATCTTTCTCCAGATGGAAGGGCAGCTCGTGGTGGGGTTTCTCTTGTGGAACAGGAGGAAGAATCTCAGTTCGTCATTGAAAAATTTGCACTAAAATCCAACACTGTGAAGGCGAAGATAAAGGAGGCTGAAAAGTATGCCATACACTTTGATGGAATTTGGGGGCTCCTCATGACTTTGTGTGTCTGATTTACTTGCAGTTGTGGATTCATCTTGATCTCTGATCTCAAACTTGATCATTGATTCCTTTTTGACAAAATTGAATGGATTGGTAAAAAATTTCAGATTTTGTTCTCTTTTGGAGGCAACAGTAAACATTGAAGTATCATTATCATGATACCTGAAATTTTACAGGGCCATGTTAATGATCCTGTGTTATTAGCAGTATCATGAGCGTGATACTGGAATATTGCGATACCATGTTCATGATACTCCCAAACTATTTTGCACCATGACTGAATGCCCACAAATAAGTGTAAAATCTGGAAAGAAAATTTTTACAAATTTTCTTAACATATT
>JAAEPI010000350.1 GCA_024232835.1 Cytophagales bacterium | reverse complement strand
GACATAATGATGTCAAGACTTGTTCTGATTACTTGGTAATCTCCATTGAGAGATGAAACTAGTGTATCAAATACTAAATAACCATCATTATGGATCTTGTTATTTTTCGCCTGCTCTTCGTTAGAGAACCCCTCCTATAGCTACGGCTATCGTCTGGAACCTCTGCCTCAATCAGACAAAAACTAACTTTGCCCATAATAGATGAAATTTAGTGTTTGGCACACTAGTATAGCGTTTCGTCTAAATGAATACAAATTTTCGATTGGTCTAGAGCAGCATCACGATTGCTGTTATGAGCTCCATGGGAGCGATAGAAAACGTAGTCCAGAATTTGAGATTCGAAAAAGTGGATTTTCACAGGGCAATAAAAATTTGTTAGGACGCCACATCCAAAGTGGCCCAAAAAGAAAGATTGTCTGAGGGTGAAACTACTTGGGAAGAAAAATCTCGTTATGAATTAGAGTATCAAATGAAATGGGAGGTAGCCTTGTTTTCTTGAATGAGCGAACAAGGGACTCAAGATCAATAGGAACAAGTGCCATGGTCCTGCACGGTCAAGCAAAACAGCGGCCTCAAGAAAACACAGCGGCTAGGCAATCTTTCTAACCCAGGACAATCAGACAAAGGCCTGTTGTACCCTAAGCACCATCCAACAAGAGATCTCGCCACCTTGGATTGGGCTAGATTTTTGCTTCTTTTCAGCAATGGAAAAGAAGGCCACCACGGCAGTGGGCCTGTACTCAAAGTCCAGTTAGAACTACCCACACAACACCAGAACAAATGCATCCAAAGAGGACCATAGTCTCCTCGATTTCCGATGGGACATCGTAAAATACTGGTATAAAAATGGCAGATAATTACAGTTCACATAGGACTAAAGTCATACGATTAAGCTCCTCCTTTCTTGAATAATACATACTTTAAATGCTGTGCAAATTTGATGTTCTATCCACTCATTCTTTTCATTAGGAACCATCAATGAATACTGTATTGATATTAATGAAACGCTATACTAGTGAGGTATTGAAACATTATTTACCTGTGGTTTGGTTCAACTACTGGCCAGTGTCGAACCTGTATAGAATCTCTATACTTAAGTATGAAGAGATGTGCCCTGAGCTCAGTGAGGGATAAGTTATAGGTGTTGAATGAATTGAATGTTGGTGG
>JAAEPI010000349.1 GCA_024232835.1 Cytophagales bacterium | reverse complement strand
GGAGGTGAACGAGGCAGTAGAGTTACCGCGGACGAAGTATACCCAGATAAATCTGTTGAAGTGTTATTCGGCTAAACCGTTAAGATTAGGACCGCTGAAAAAAGGAAAAGTTCAAATGAAATCTGCGGAAACGGTGGAAAAAGGGGTATATCTGTTCACTCCTAGTACGGAAGGGGTTAACACTGGAATAAAAGTAGCACCTGTGAAAATTAACGCAGAGGGAAGGTTCAAAGTCTAAGCAACCAATAACGATTGCAGGGGATCTGTCAGCTTACCGAAAAACGCGTCAATTGGCACTGTGGGGAAAGCAGAGTTGATATCTTTCAACCAGATGAAATTAACGCTGGAAAGAGAGGAGAGGGAGAAATGGCGAAAAACGGAGGCTAATTACCATATCCAAAAAGAGGGGTTATACGATGGAAGAGCTGATAAATTGATTGAGATCTTACCCATTGGCGAGAACGCTACCAAAACGGAGAAAGAAAAAGGTAGGGAAATCGTAAGAGAATATAACGATGTTTTTGCAGTAGAAGAACGGGAATTAGGAGACTGTAATATCGTGGAGGTAGAGATCGATACCAGAGAAGCCAAACCGATAGCCCAACCGCTGAGGAGAACGCCCATAACTGTGAGAGACAAAGTTGATCAGGAGATCGCGGTGATGATGGAAATGGGAATAATCCAGGAAAGCATGAGTGATTGGGCTAGTCCTATCGTCGCTGTATCTAAGCCGGATGGATCTGTAAGAATCTGCGTGGATTTTCGGAGGGTTAACGAGGTTACCAAAGCGTTTCAATATCCTTTACCTAGAACGGATGAGATTTTGGAAAAGATCGGCTTGAATATGGGCAAAACGACTGAATTTCCAACACGCCCATGTATTAGTACTTTCGATCTGAAAATGGGGTATCACCAACT
>JAAEPI010000348.1 GCA_024232835.1 Cytophagales bacterium | reverse complement strand
TACGTAAAAGAGAACGCTCTCCGAAAGTGCTTTGATAGGACGAAGATCAAACATGGCTTTAAAATCGTGAAACTCCCGATTTTTCCCTTGATCTATTTTCCGGTTTTAGAGCAGTTGGGAAGAGTTCTATTTTTTCTACAGGTCTTGTTTAAGATGCGGAAGGAAAACTTTGATCTCATTTACACCAGGGATTATTCTTTTCTCTACTTCTTGAATATCTTCAGCTTTCTGAAGCCAAAGGCTATCATTTTTTATGAAGCTCACAAGGTCTACCACGTGGCTTCCAATAAAGTTTTGTCTTCAAAAATAGAGGCAAAGGCGATCAATAAGAACTGTGAACATGTTTTTACAGTAACCGACTACATCGCAGCGGATCTAAAACGCTCAGGGGTTTCAAGGCCCATGACGACGCTTAGAAATGGGGTGGATATGAGCTTATTCAGTTCAAATCTGACCAAGCTAGCGGCACGCCAGGCGCTAGGCGTCCCCACAGCCAAGTTCATTGCTCTGTATGCGGGTTCGTTTTTGGATTGGAAAGGGGTTGACTTCTTCCTGGAGGCAGCCTGTATCTCCAAGAACCCGAATCTTCTGTTTATAGCCATCGGGGGAGGCCCTCAGGAGCTGGAAAGCTATCAAAAGAAGTTTGGAAACTTAGAGAACTTAGTGATTCTTGGTAGTAAGGATAGAGGTACTGTAGCCAAGTATATGGCAGCTTCAGATGCCGGGGTCATTCCAACTATTATTACTGCTTCTGGGGAGGGACAGTGGTATACAAACCCATTGAAAATGGTCGAATACATGGCAGCCGGTCTTCCTATCGTTGCGAGTAACCTTCCATCAATCAGAAACTTCTTAAGCTCAGAGAATGCCATTTTTTTTGAGCAGGGAAATTCAGCTGATTTGCTTAAGAAAATTGAGAACCTTATGGAAAGTCCGGATCTAATTCGATCGATCAAAGAAAGGAATCTGGAGAAGGTTCAGGATTGCTCATTCGAAAAGAGAGCTAGAATTATTCTCAGGAACTATAGGCAGATCAAAACTGAGGTGGAAGAATCCATAATCCGATAATTTAAAGAGTCAATCATTGACAATCTTTAGCTTAATGGATGGTTTGAGCTATTAGGCTTACTTAATAAAATGGAATATTGACCTACTTTCGGTCAGGAAGCTCCTGATTACCATTGATATGTGAATGGTGTTTAAGAGGAATGATAACAAACCAGACTTTTGTCAATATTGTCGATGGT
>JAAEPI010000347.1 GCA_024232835.1 Cytophagales bacterium | reverse complement strand
ATCGAGCAAAGCTAACTGATGCAGGTAAGGTTGTTTGGGTTGAAGGGCAGCGTTTGATAACAATGGTTGAAAGAATTAAGTCTTTGGCCTCAACTTATCAAGGGGGATGGGAACCCAATTTTTATGTAGTGATTGATGGGGCTTTACCAACGCAACCAGTGATGCACGTTTTGAAAGCTATTGCAGACATGGAAATATCAACTCGAATTCAGGTGAAAATGGAGTTCCTTGGAGGAGTACAGATGCGCTTTGATAAAGATAGAGCAGACATGATGATCGTTCTAAATCATAAAGCTAATCCATTACTGTATGCACATGCATTGAAGGATAAATCATTTGTTCTGGTAGCGAGTAAAACTCATCCATTGGCATCGGTAAAATTGATTAATTATGATCAAATATTAGAGCAAGTCGAATTAACTATTCAGGACTCAAGTGGTTTGTTAGATGATGATCTACAATTTGGTTGTGACCGTGTATTTTATTTATCAGACTTTCCCAGTAAGAAAAATGCAATTTCTATGGGACTCGGTTTTGGTTGGATGCCTGAAGGCTTAATTGAAGAAGAACTTTCCTCGGGTGAGCTGGTTGAATTGAATTATGTAGGAGGTTCACGACACACATTTACGCCACAATTGGTGTATTCTGTTGATTCCCCCATTGGCAAAACAGCTGAAATATT
>JAAEPI010000346.1 GCA_024232835.1 Cytophagales bacterium | reverse complement strand
TATAAATTAACAATAACCACCGAAGGGGGGCATTCATCAAGCCCTGCTCCGGGCAACACGATTGGATCTCTTGCAAGAGCAATTGTCGCTCTGGAGGATAACCAATTTGAGTATTCGCTCAAAGAACCAATGGATCAGCAATTGGCTCATCTCGGGCCAGAGTTGCCTTTTATGAAAAAGATGTTTTTTGCAAATACTTGGCTATTTGGCAAGGTTATTCTAAAAGGAATGAATGCGCATACGACTACGGCCGCAACCATTATTGAAGGAGGTATAAAGGATAATGTCATTCCCACAACTGCTTCAGTGATTGTAAATTTTAGAATTATGCCTGGAGAAACAATAGATGATGTTTATGACCATATTGTGACAGTTGTCGATGATGAACGAATAACTATAAAAAGCTTCGAGGGTGGCACCAGCTCGTCTCCAGTAGCAAGTATCGAAGCTATCGGATATGAGACTCTAAACAAATCACTGAGAGAAGTGTTTGGTGATATTGTAGTGAGTCCAGCACTTATGCCAGCAGGCACTGATTCAAAGCATTTTGTTAAAATCGCCAAGAACTCCTATCGATTTAATCCGGCAAGAATTAAAGGGATAGAGAGTGCCGGATTTCATGGAACTAACGAACATATAACCGTGGACAGCTATAAAGGAGCTATTCGATTTTATATACAATTCATTCAAAATGCAGGAGAGGCTAAATAGGGTTTCTCATCGAATATCCAATTCAGGAGTAAGTTGTTGTCCTTTTTTGAATCAGGATTTCAGCTGACATTTCTCATTGTAATGCAGAGTGATATATTGTAGGTTACTAGCTAAATAATTCGTTTACCTAAACTTACAATTATGGAAGATTTAGCCGTTTCTGATTACTGGCAAGAGATAGTGTTGCGCATAGGCTTGGGTGGCTGGATTCTATGTGCGTTTATTCTACTTTGGTATAGTCTTATAGCCACAGCCAAACGTGGAAGTACTGCAAAGTATGCATTTGTTGCGAAGTATGAGCTCCCACACTTTCAATTAACAGCTTTGATATTTGCTATTTCATCTGGGTTGTTATTTTTTGCTTTCCTGGGGATGCAATTTGTAAAACCAACTAACATTCTTTTCTATTTCGCAGGTTTTGTTTCGCTCGGCATAGCATTTATGTTAGGATATGCGCTGAGCCAATATTTGAAAGTCTACTATCCGTTCTTCTTAGAAAAAAAGTTAAGAAATATTCGCTTCAAAACTCATAAATCCCCAAAAACAGGAAAACTTTTGAAGCTTTTGCGAGAGCATGAAGAAGATGTACATATGACTGAAGAAATGATTGCTGAAGAAAAGGAATTTACTTTTGATTATGACGTTTGGCTCGATGAAGAAACTGGATACAAAATCATAGAGAAATACGAAGGACATTTGCATGCGCAGATTTGCCCCAAATGTGAGTTTAGAACTATGAAAGATTATCATGAGAAAGTGATGCGGGAAGCTACTAATGAGGACAATGGGCGCTTAAGAAAGTATTACAGATGTTCATATTGTGGTCATGAGGAGATGCAGGATGTAGATATAGCTTCAAACAAGGAGGAACATGAAATGATCCAAGACGCAGAATTAGCATAAAATATCTCAGCACATTGAATCAAAAGGGAAGTTCAAGAATTACTCATAAACTTCCCTTTTGATTTTTAGTTGTTTTCAATGTGTCGATTATTTTGTTTCCAACAAATAGCTATGCCGCTGCGAGGTGTTGGCCCATGGCACATCCAGTGTTCGGACATTGCCCTCTTTATCCAGAACTCGAGGCACACTCGCTTCAATAAAGGTCTTGTATTGAAGCGTATCTAAATGACGCCATTGGCGGGCTTTGCGACGATCTTAAATTTGATGATGTTCTCCACTTAATGGGTCACAATAATCATCAGACCGATAGGGCAATTTTACTAGTATTGATTCCTTCTCATGATCAAAATCAATAGAGGCTACCTTCCAAGTAGAATCAAGCTCCAATAGGAATGAGCAGGTAACAATAAATAAAGAAGATGGAAGTGAAGTTTTAAGTGAAGTTATATTTCGACCCAATTACAAAGATTGGCAATGGGCTTAGAATCTACTATGTACAACACCAGTAGTCGTTGCACGACCCCTAAATTATAGAAAAGCTTTAGGTATATATGGTTTTTTACTGTCTAATACCATTTTAACATTGAAACGCCGCATAAGAGTTGTTTCTTTTTCACACGCTCAGCGTTAAAATAATTCAATCTAATTGTACGCCATCTCAAAATTAAAATTGTATAACTAAGCTATTCTATAACTATTTTGCCAGAATGATACTTACCATTAGATACTTCTAAATTAATTAAATAGATTCCTGTATCCAGAGCAGACACATCAATACGTGAAACCTCACCTTCTACCAACTTAATCAATCGACCATCAAGTGAATTAATAGTCACTTTAGCATAAGACGAACTCAGCCCTTTAATCGTGATAAAATCTGAAGTTGGGTTAGGATATATTTCAAGATTAGCAACAGATAAAGTACCCAAAACCGTCTCTGTAAAAGTCAACTCCCAGCCAAAATCACCACCATTTGCTTCCCAGCGTATAAATACGACATCTCCAGACTCAAAATCAGTTCCTGTTACAGAACCAGCACCTGAACCCTCAGAATACAAATTATCACAGGTATTGTAGTATAATTCAACATCATTTGATGTTGCTGAGATCACTTCCAGAAGACCAGAGCCAGGCATAGTATAACTGCACCAGTAATAGTTTAAAGATGTCACTGGAAGGGTATGATTGCCTGACGCTACTACCTCGGCATAGTCACATTTGTCTCCTTCCTCAAAATCAACCTCGGTTAACGACCATGCAAAACCACCACCATTTGCATACCAGCGCATAAACACGTCATCTCCAGACTCAAAATCAATTCCTGTTACTGAACCAGCACCTGAACCGCCCCAATGCAAATTATCACAGGTATTGGCGTATAATGCAACATCATTTGATGTTGCTGAGCTCACTACCAGTTTAGCCGTACTTGCCATGGTATACTTATACCAGTAATAGTCTGAAGATGTCACTGGAAGGGTATGATTGCCTGACGTTACTACCCTGGCAAAGTCACAATTGTTTCCTTCCTCGGTTAACGACCAGTTAAAACCACCACCATTTGCAT
>JAAEPI010000345.1 GCA_024232835.1 Cytophagales bacterium | reverse complement strand
TCTATCAAATATTAATAAACATTTGTTGGGGCCTTTGGAAATCACGCGCTGTGTGTCTTTGGCGGAGTTGAAAACCAATGGTGGTAAGTCTACCCCCTCGAATGTAAGTTCCATCTTCTCCTCAGAGTATTCAGTAATGACCTCTTTGAGTTTTACTCCTGGCCCAGCGATAGTTTCTCTGCCCAGAGCAGGCGCATTCGATGCAGGTATGAACCTGCTGGGAATTTCGCTGGCGTCTAGTTCTCGAGACTCCTTGACGGTAGATGACCATTCGGCAATATTAACAAATTGATGAGCTAATATCTCCCAAACTTTTTCGGCTGGTGCATTGATTTCAGTTTCGATATGTAATTCCATCTTATCTCCTTAGTTATTGGGTAAAAAAAATATAAACTTTGTAAGTAATCTATGCCTTTGGCTTCCCATTTTCAGCAAAGTATTTCAACTCACCGAGCAGGCCCTCAGCCCCTTTGCCCATCTGCTTGCCCATCATGCCACCCATCAATTGGCTGAATACGGGCATTAAATTGACATCGGCATTAACTTGCACAACCGATTGGTCATTGCCTTTGGGCGTGACGCTCCACGTATTTTCGATCTTTTTCATGAAAAATGGAATCTTTGAATTTTCAAGCGTAAATGAAAATTTGCGCTGATCATCGTCAAAAGATGTTAGTTTCTCTACTGTTTTGCCGAGACCTTTGATATTGCAAAGGCGTCCACTACCTTCGGGCATATCGGGAATCGCATTCGACTCCAGCACGGTGCCCGCCCATTCACTGACATTGTTGAAGTCGGTGCCGAGTATT
>JAAEPI010000344.1 GCA_024232835.1 Cytophagales bacterium | reverse complement strand
AGAACATATTATTCTAGAATTCCGTATTTTTACGTATGAGCCGAGAAGAAGTGAAATCAGCAATTAACGAACTTTTGGACAATACACCAGAACAAGTCCTTAATGAAGTTTTCGAATATTTAAAGACGGTTGAAACCAAATCTGAAGAATCGATTTCCATGTCTCATAACCTGAGAACAATTCTCACAGAGGATAAAGAGCTTCTCGAACGTCTCGCTCAATGATCTCTGAGAAAGACGCACTAGAAATCCATTCCATTTTAATTAAACGATTCGGGGGGTCAAGTGGAGTCTGAGATAAGGATCTTCTAGATTCTGCTCTCAACAGACCTTATCAGACCTTCGAAGGACAAGAACTATACCCAACTTCAATTGATAAAGCCGCAGCAATTCTAGAGAGTATTGTTAAAAATCATCCTTTCGTTGACGGAAACAAAAGAACAGGATACGTGCTCGCAAGGCTGCTGTTGCTGAACGAAAATAAAGACATCACAGCAGATCAGCTTCAGAAGTACGACTTTGTAATTGCCATTTCAACTGGAACTCTGGAGTTCGATGAGATTAAGAATTGGTTAGAAAAAAACTCAAAGTAGTCGAGTAGGTAAAAGGGGACCTCACCCATAAACCTCTCACAGAACCGAGCGTGAACCTCTCACGCACTGCTACTTTGGAAGGTAGATAACCACGCACAGTGGACGTTGGCGACAAGTTTGGAGGCATCTCTGCCAATCTTAAATTCCAGCTGTTTATCGCAAAGGTGTATCCAAGTGAATACACTTGCGTGTGTATTCTATTGAAAAGACAGAAGAATTTGACAAATGGCTCAGAAAGTTGAAAGATCAGCGAGCTAAAGCCAAAGTTCTCTTTCGAATTCAGAGAATACAAGAACACGGAAACTTTGGTGACTGTGAACCAGTAGGTCAGGGAATAGCGAACTGCGAATTCATTATGCCAAAGGGTACCGTGTCTATTTAAAAGAACACAATGGCACAGTTGTACTCCTTTTGAACGGTGGAACTAAATCGTCGCAACAGAAGGACATATCAAAAGCCAAGGAATTATGGTCTAACTATAAAGACACTTGAACATGGTAACTAAAGAAGTAACAAAATTTGACATTGCTGAATATCTAGATGATGATGTCATGATCTTAGAGTATTTGAACTCTGTCCTTGAAGATGGTAATGCAGAAGATATTAAAACTGCTCTTGGACATGTGGCGAAAGCGCGTGGAATGTCAAAAATTGCCGAAGAAACTGGACTAAGTAGGCCCAGTTTATACAAGGCTCTATCCCACGGATCAAAACCTCAATTTGATACTATTCTTAAAGTGTTAAGAGCAGTTGGCGGAACCTTGAACATCCCAACCGCATAACTGAAAATACGCCTCACAGTCGAGTAGGTAAAGGGGAAAGCTCATCCTAAAACTCTTTCCCTATTCAGAGTCACTTGCAGAGGACTCTGAGTTCCTTTGTTTTTTGTCTATTCATCATTCTTATTTATCTCAGAGGCCCTTAGTCCTCCCTTTTTCCTTCCAATCCGAGTGTGAGGGAGGCAGTAAAATTATTAGAACATCACTTCTATGAACATGAGATTGATCTGGGAGAGACTCATTACTTTTGGATTGAACGAATCTCTATAGGTACATTTATTCCCTTGGTTGTTAAAAACAAGAACCCTTTTTACTTTGAAAAAATCAATAACACTTTCCCTGCTCTTAGGCTCCTTGCTAGCTACATTTTCCTCGTGCAATGAAGATGAAAATAATCGAGTGTCTCTATCATTCGAGTTTGCCCATAAGATTGGTGACGAGACTCTAGAATTTGATGAAATCAAATACACCAATGCAGCAGGAAATGAGTACAGTGTAGTTACCTTGAAGTACTTCATATCGGATATAACCTTGCACCGTTCTGGAGGGGAAGCCGTTCTCATTGACGAAGCTCATTATATAGATGCTACTGATACCACAACTTTATCATTTGCAATGGAGGATGAAATATCAAGTGACGACTATTCTCAAATTTCCTTTGTATTTGGTTTGAATGAAACAAAGAATATAGCGGGGAGTTTTCCCAACGCACCAGAAAGTAATATGGAGTGGCCGCTTGCTATGGGATCGGGTTATCACTACATGAAACTAGAAGGGAAATTCGATTCTTCGGGAGATATTGAAAATTATCAATGCCATACTGGACCAACAATGGGAAATCAGTATTGTGTAGATGTGGTATTATCTGAATCTTCATTTACAGCGATTGGGAATGACCTGACCATTCAAATTGTAATGGATATCAATAGCTGGTGGAAAAATCCTAACACGTTAGATCTCAGTGATGTGACCATGATAATGGGTAATGAGACAATGCAACAAAATATAACAGAAAATGGTGCCGGTGTGTTTTCTATTGGTACTATTGAATGAAATTACTGAAATGAAAAATTCTCAGTTTGTACTTATTCTTATTACCGTCGGCCTCTTCCTACTGGTGAATTGCAAAGAAGACAGTCCAACCATTGAGGATCATCCAACTCCATATGAATTAGTAATTCCTGAGGGTTTTCCTGAAATGACTGTCCCTGATGACAATCCTATGACCGTCGAAGGAATCAGTTTGGGACGGATGCTTTTTTATGATCCGATTCTATCAGGAGACAGCACCCAGTCGTGCGCTACTTGTCATGCACAAGCATTTGCTTTTTCTGATAATGGCAATCAATTCAGTGAAGGAATAGATGGTGAAGTTGGTGATCGGAATTCCACGGCCATCATTAACCCAGGGTGGTTACCCAGTTTGTTTTGGGATGGTAGGGCATCTAGTGTAGAAGACCAGGCTTTTGGTCCGGTTCCTAATCCTATCGAAATGCACGAAGAATGGACAGAGGCTACAGACAAGCTCAATGCACATGCTGATTACCCAGACCTGTTCCTCAAAGCATTTGAAACCGATGATATTGATTCAGTACTCGTTGTAAAAGCAATAGCCCAATTTGAGCGAACCTTAATTTCGAGTAATTCAAAATTTGATAGGTATTTAGCTAGAACTGAGGAGCTAACTGAGTCAGAACAAAATGGTCTTGATTTGTTCTTTTCTGAAGTTGGAGATTGCTTTCATTGTCATGGAACGATTCTATTTACAGACAACCTCTTTCATAATAATGGGCTAGATAGGACATTTACTGATTTAGGGCTCGGTGGAGTTACTGATGATTCAAATGACGATGGCAAATTCAAAGCACCCACTTTAAGGAATATAGCCTTCACAGCTCCATACATGCATGATGGGAGGTTTAATACACTTGAAGAAGTTATTGATTTTTACAGTGAAGGACTTCAGTCGTCTCCTACAATTGATCCATTGCTAACGGGAGTTCTTCATGGAGGACGAAACCTATCTAATCTGGAAAAAGAAGATTTAATCTCTTTTTTATTGACCCTTTCAGACTCAACTTTTATAGCAAATCCTGATTTTTCTAACCCTTTCTAAGTGGAGAAAGATTGTTCAAACTTTCCTTCTCTTATTTCGACCACTCCAAGTCTCCATACTTTCCATGGACCAGACTTAGACAAGTCATCGCATCACGAAGTTGGCCTGGTTTGAAAGAATCTATTCTGATTTATTCAGATCTTCAAAATACATCCTACGAATCAAGCCATCTGCCAGTCCTACCTTAGGAACTATCATTTTTTCGATGTTAGCCTCTTTCATCCCTCGATAATAAATAGAGCCACCATGAACAATCACATCGGCTCGGTCTGGTTTTATATCAAATTCAACTTGAAGTTCCTCAGGAGTAAACCGACTTAGGAATTCTAGCTTTTCTTTATGCACGTGCTTGGCAAGTGGTTTCCAGTTTCTAAGACCACAGAGATCATGTATTTTATTGATATTTCCACCAGTACCTACCAACATTTTAGGAGAATATTTCACTACTTCCTCATTTATCAGCTATTCAGATTTTAGCAAAAAGAGCATTTGTAAAGCTTTTTTTAATATTATCCATCCAAGTTGGATGGATAATATTTTTCATTACTAATAGAGAGAATACCTCTTTGAATACTTTTGGGGATTACCTTTTGATAATTGCGTTCTTTGTTTTTCTAAATTCAGGTGTTATAATCGAATTTCTTAATATAGGAATTATACCCAGCCACAGGAATTTTACCAACTTTGGAATGTCATATCAGGCTAGTGTGTAGATTCTAAAAAGAGCGAACTAATTGAAGTTTATTTGCTATCTTTGATAGATGGCACGAAAGGGAACACCACTTATTATTTCAATGGAGGATTTGGAAGGATTAGTTTCAATGT
>JAAEPI010000343.1 GCA_024232835.1 Cytophagales bacterium | reverse complement strand
TCAATCATCAGGTAGGATTCGGTTTTTGAGCAATTTAGGAAACGTTGAGATAAATTGGGACTAAATAAACGTTAAAATCGAAAGGAGACTGAATCAATTGAATTTACCCATGCTATTCCGCACACATTTGTCATCCGCACAATCCCTCGCAAAACCAAAGATGTCAAAAGAGTGCTACATCCCACCCAAGTAAAAAACTCTTTCCTCTCCCCTATTAAAAAGATAAATTATCCAACGCTAAAACCTAAGCGTAAATAACATAACGTGCTTATATTATAACACAATATATGGTTTATGGTCTGGGTGGGCTTATGGCGTGTATTGAGCCATATTTGATGTTATAATTGATGAAGTTCTTTCAAAATCTGAGTTATAACACTTAAACTATTGTGAATCAAATCGTTACTGTGTTGTATCATACTATTGAAAATGTTGATAGGTTCATTAAGAATGTTGAAATCAACTTTAAACTCTGGACTCTAGACTTAATTAATTCTGCAATTCTTCAATCTTCACACCAATCATTCGAATTTCCTTGCCGTATCGCCTCAATAGACGCTTTTTCAGTTCTTTATAGCTCGCCTTGCTATCCGACTGAGCCTTGCCCATATTTGAAAAATCAATCTTGGGGGATGGTGGATACAGTGCCGTTTGGGCGTAGCTATTCCTGCCTACTATGAGTAGGCTGATAAGCAGGAATATGGTTTTTGTTTGGTTCATTTTCTTATTCACTAAACCGTCACTTCGACCTTAGGGAGAAGTCCTCTGGAAACCTCAGCCGAGCGTACTCATTCCCAAAACCTATTCGACATTTGGTAGGTGGACTTCTCAGTCGTGCCTCCATCGAAGTGACGTTAACTTTCTTCAATCATCTGGCACGCAGATCGTGCTGCCGTCTTGTGTTTTGATTTCATGCATGCCATCTGGACAGCTGCTGTCTCCGCAGGCATTCAAAAAGACCATTACGCCGATTAGGAGTAGGCCAAGTAGTGTTTGTTTTATTTTCATAATTATCGATTTGTGTTTTCTGTTATTGATTTTAACCTCGCGCAGACTGCTACAAGGAACGAAGCGGTGGCGTTGGCGGATTAAGCCTTAAAGCTGTCAGGGTCTTTTCGGTTAGTTCTAAAACTTACCACTTCAATATGCTCTTTTGCGATTCGGTAATAAATACTGGTTTGCTTACTGAATACACATTTCCTGAGTCCTTTGTTTTTCTGCGATGAAGGATACATGTTAGGCATTTTTGATATTTGGTCTAACACTCCTTCAATTTTGTTGTAAACCTCTTTAGCTTTCTCTTGTCCAAATCGGCTCACTATCAGTTCCAATAATTCCATTTCCTCATGCCTTGCACGAAGAGAATAACGAACTTTAAATGCCAATTTCTAAAAGTTAAAACGATTTTTGATGTCTTCACGAACCGATTCATGAGAAACAGACTGCCCTTTATTCAATTGATTCAAACCCTCATCAATAGCCGCTCTATCATTCATGCTCAACTCGTCCCAAAAATCTGGTTCATCCTCTATTTTTAGAATAGACTTAACAGAGTTTAAAACACCTTCATCATTACTGCTGATGATTTTTGATATCATTTTGTACTTTACTGCTGTGTCCATATAGCGGTGTTTTTTATGCATCATAAAATTAAGCATTTTCATTCATTCTGTTATTACCCCCCACCGGATGAAACTGATTTACTTCCTCAATCACTGCTTATTTTTTATTGGTGATCGCGAATCGAAGACCGCTAAAGTGGGCGGTATAAATCAACTTCCTGTCTCTGGTCTTCGATTTCGTTCTCTTAATATTTTTCTGTGCTATGATATAGCGCTCTCATTATAGCTAAACAAGTCCATCTATAATAGCCATTCATGTTAAGTACGCTGAACGAATGAGATTTGATAGTTATTGTAATTCCTTTAACAACTTCTTAGGATCTTGGCGATTGTCCCAAAATGCCGTTATGATAATGACTTCTGAATCTATTTTGTAATAAATGCTGTAATGTCCCATTGATGCAACTCTCGTATCAAGAAATTCAGATTTTCTATAGATCTCGGGATTTCTGGCAATTATCTCGACCTTTTCATAATTGAGTTTCAGTAGTTTAATGGAGTAAGTTGGCGACTTGTTCTTTTCGACCCAAAACTTAAAAATACTGTTTCTCTGCTTGGCTGCTGTTTCAGTTCAAACTAGGCTTCTTTTCTTAGCCATTCAAGCCCTCTTTCATTGAGGGAATTTTGATCAATCAAGCGATCATTTTGAATATCCAGATCGCTCATAGATAGCATGATTTTCTGTTCTTCCGTTAATGGGATTTTTTCAGCTTGCAGATTAGAAGTCTTTACTAATTTCTCCAGAGCCATTAAGAAATCAGAATTATTAACTGTCATTAACCTGTCGATCAATCTATTTCGAATGTCAGTTGTACTCGCCATATTATAAAGTTATTCAAATCACGATACTTATCCACGCTATTCCACGCACATTCCTCAAACGCATGATGTGGAACACCGTTGATGTTCAAATCGAGCGAAGCGAGATTCACGAGGGGTTGTGCGGCATGGTAGCAGCGTATGAGTAAAGAGTGCTCCGTTCCAGCCCAATAAGAAAAACTCTTTCCTCTCCCCTCTTAAAAGGTAGTTTATCCAACCGCTAACTGATGCTTACTTGATCCCACGTCCCTCAGGCCGGGCTCCACGCTCCGTATATAGTACAACAACATCTATTGATCGTTCTCCACAAATAAACTATTCGTCATTATATTATCTTGGGAAAGTTTTCAAAATAAGATCTACTAATGAGGCGAAAAATCCCAGAATCAACTCTACCAAAAATTATCCGCTCCCAAATGATTACTGCGGAAGGATTACAAAAATTAAGGGATGAACATGATCACCTTTGCCGAGTTGAACGTCCAGACGTTACGGCTAAGGTTTCATGGGCAGCAAGTTTGGGAGATCGTTCAGAAAATGCAGATTATCATTACAACAAAAAACGTCTTCGAGAAATTGATAATCGCATTCGATATCTGTGTAAGTGTGTTGACGACCTAAAAGTGATTAATTACCACCCTAACCAAGAAGGCAAAGTTATGTTTGGTGCATGGGTAGAAATTACAAACGAAGAGAAAGGTCTTCAAAAACGATTTCGAATTGTAGGTTACGAAGAGCTCATCGGTAATAAAGATTATATATCTATGGACTCCCCAATGGCTAAAGCGCTTCTTGATAAAACTGTTGGAGATGAAGTTATAGTTAAAACCAAAATGGGTGATTTTGTGTGGGGAATTCTTAAAATAGAGTACCAGAACTAGTGTTACCAAAATAGACCTTAAACCCGGAATACGCATCATTTCTCAATCCTGAAGTAGAATCCTTGCTCATCTTTTGTTGGTGTACTTCCAAAGAACATGGCGGATCGAATCTGCTTGAGACATAGTGCTGTGGATTTGGAACGATGTTTGAAAGACCACTGGTGAATCAAAAATTATAAGGCTATGAAACAGATATTAATAACAACGGGAATAGTTCTTCTATTAAGTGCCTGCTCGGATAATATTGGACCTCAAGGACCACAAGTACCTCAAGGACCTCAGGGATTCCAAGGCGAACCTGGAGAATCTGGATATATCATGGAATGGGAAGGTGTCAGCTTTACTTCTCCTGGTTATGAAGTGTTTTTGAACTACAACGATTTTAGTTTCGAAGGGGTGGATTCTGATGTAACGCTAGTATATCTATTATGGGGTACAGAAGAGGTTGATGGCGAGATAGTTGAAATTTGGAGGCCACTTCAACAGACTGTGCTAACGGAGGATGGTATTTTGCAATACACTTACGATTTTACCAAATACGACACAAAGATATTTTTGGACAGCACCTTTGATTTAGACCGATTATCAGCTTTGGATACCGATGATTGGGTTGTGAGAGTTGCTGTCATACCAGGAGAAATTCTAAGTAGCAATGGTAGAATAGATTTGGATTACCACAAGCTGGTGGAAGCATTGAACTTACCCGTGTTAGACAAGGAAGAAACAGTAATCCAACGGAGATAAAGTCGTATTTAGAGGCTATCATAAAACCGGGAATCCCTCGATTTCCGGTTTTTTTATTGATGGCCATTTTTGCCTATCCCTGATTCGGTCAACATATGACTAAATTTTAGACCCGTGCAACTAATATCCGATTTTAGGCATCTAAGCACAATACGACCTAAATGAAGAAACATTTATTGTTACACCTGATCCTCGTCATTTCCATTTCTTCCTTTGCCCAGAAAACCATCTCAGGGACAATTGTGGATGCGGAAAACAAGCAACCTTTACCCTTCTCTACAATTGGTCTCCAAGGATCATCGATCGGCACTGTAACTAATACTGATGGTGAATTTCATCTCAATATTCCCATCGGACTTGATGATGAAATCATCGTAGTGAATTTCCTGGGGTACGAGTCGAGGAGATTTCCAATTTCAGGTATAAAGGGTAGTCTGTTTATTGAGCTGACTCCCAGTGTATTGCAGCTCGACGAGCTGGTTATTCGTCCCCTCTCTCCCACTGATTATATTAAACTAGCAGTAAAGAAAATTGGTCAAAATTATCCCACAGATCCTTTTCAGACACAAGCATACTATAGAGAGAAATTTGTGGAGAATGGTGAGTACGTCAACATGGTCGAGGGAGTTTTTAACTCCTACTACCCCAGCTACCAAGACACCTTGGAGAATCAGCATCAACTACTCCTCTATCGCCAACCCGCTGATTTATCCAATATCGACTTTATGAGCGATTTTGTAGATAAACAGAATCGAAAGGGGAAGAAAAAAGCTGAGAAAAAGGGAGAAGATTTCACAAAAGAAGATCCTACCGCAGAAATCCAGAAAGGCTTTGGAGGACCTGACAACATCTTGTCCATGGATCTGATTAAAGATCTGGAAAACTGCCTTGACAGCACCCTTTTCAAAAAATTTAAGTACTCGTTTGCCAATGGTGTTAAATATCAGGAGCGGGAACTTTTGGTTATTCATTTCGAATCAAAGGGAAAAACTGAGCACATGCGACAAGAAGGTGAGATCTATATCGATGTAATTTCCGACGGTATCGTTGCGGTAGAATACAGTGGTGAATTTGTTGTTCCGGCTCTTATTCGTCCAGTACTTTTTGCCCTTGGTATTGGACTCAAAAATCCAATTTTCAGCAAAAAAGTTCGCTATCAATTGCATGAAGGACGATGGTATCCGGACAATTTTCAATGGTTTGTAGATTTTGATATTAAGAAACGTCACATGTTTTCCTCCAATGAAAAGTCAAAATTTTATATCGAGCAGCTTTTCAAAATTAATCGCATAGCCATATTGGATATTGAGGAAATCAAGGAAGAAAGCAGATTTGATGCGGATGAGCCAATGGATGAGCAAATTTTCAATGAAAATAATCTTCGCTGGGATCAGGTAAACACACTGAAAACAGAATTTCTGGAGGCAGCACAGAATAATTAGTCCCGATTCCGAGTTTTATTGCCTGACTCAAAGCTCAAAGTAGCTGTGTATAATAGATGTGGCTCTGTCCCGAGAGCCTCGGGATTAAGTAAGCGAACGATTGAGTTTTGAGAAATATTGTTGACAGTTTTAGGCAATGCTTTGAATACCCATAATTCATTCTGGAAAGATTCAGGCTATCATTGAGCTACATCAGATGTCTTTCATAGTCCATCGTTTGACTAAGGATTCTTACAATAAACACTCCCGATTCTGATTGAAGATAAAAAATCATATGAGCTTTATAAACAAACCGCCTAAGTGATGGATAAAACTCAGACGCATCCCTTCCAATGTTTGAGTTACCTGAAAGTGTTTCAAATAGGTCGTGCAAGCCAATCAAATATTTTTGAGCTTGATTTAACCCAAATTTCCCAATACCATATTCATAGATTTCTGAAACATCTATCTCGGATTCTAAAGAAAGCCTATAAGCGCCCATCTGCTTTCATTCCATCTTCAACTTTTTTCATGATATCAGGAATTGTGTTCTCGCTGATTCCACTTTCAAGTCCTTTTGCAATTGCTAATTTTAAAGTGGAGAATTTC
>JAAEPI010000342.1 GCA_024232835.1 Cytophagales bacterium | reverse complement strand
TTCTTAATCTATCGAGTCGCTTGAGCAGCATGCATCGCTTTCGATAGGTGTATCGAGCAAAACTGCCATTCTTCATGACACGATCTAAACGAAGTTTGAATTTTCTGTATTTGTAAACTAAACTGGAGTAGTGGTGATTTGTCTTCATACGAAATATTCAAAATTACTTTGAAACAATGAAATAGTCCTGCAAGATAATGAATTTGTCTAATTTTGAATCTTACTGTAAAATATAATTTCAAGTTCCTAACCAACACTAAGCAGATCGGCGCATCAAAATATATTAAGATGCCGAAAATCAAACCAATAGGCCTTTGACTACCTAGTAAATAAAATGCAGTATGTGCCCCTCTCTGCAAGAAAATAATGCCAAAAAAGTCCTTCGAATTATCGAAGGACTTTGTACCAAAGGAGGGAATCGAACCCTCACTCCCGAAGGAACACGAGTTTGAGTCGTGCGCGTCTACCAGTTCCGCCACTTTGGCAAATGGTTAATCACCCACCTAGCACACAAGTGCACTTATCTACTCCCGAGTACTCGGGACCACATTGGCAAGTGACACATCTACCAAATAACTAGTCTTGGCAAATGGTTGGCAAAAGTATCCATTTGGACATAGATTGCAAAACAGATGTCCAATGATATAGGTAAAGAAATGGTCTCTCGAACCAACACCGGCTATGCCGGCTTCCATCCTCGCATGTTGGCGCACAATATTGACCTGCTAGTATTGTTACCCGTCTTCTATTTGATAGGGTATTTTGTGGAGCACAATTTCCTTCTTTTCATCCTTTGTATCCTTCTCTATATAATTTACAATACCATTTTCGAAATGAGTTCATGGAGAGGAACACCAGGCAAGCGGCTTCAAAAAATCAAGGTACAAGCGGATTCAATAGAAAATGAAGTAACCTTCAAACATGCGTTGATAAGGAATGCAGCAAAAACACTCAGTGCTCTTCCCTTTTTCTATGGATTTGTGATAGTCGTGTTTGACCAAAAAAAAAGAGGACTGCATGATCGAATGGCCAAAACAGTAATCACTTTTGCGGAAAAATCACTGAAATAACTTCTGAATAAGTAAAACATTTTATCTTGTCAGCGAATTCAAGAAAATAGAGCACTATGAACGCAGTTAAAAATTTTGAGAACTTCTTTGAAGGCATTATGTTTTGGAGCAGATGGGTTCAAGCTCCTTTATACGGAGGTCTCGTCGTAGGTTCTGCACTATACCTCACAAAATTCTTTCAAGAGCTTTTTCATGTGTTCGAAAAGACCCTGGAATTGCATGAAATAGAGATGATGCTCAAGATTTTGAGTTTGATTGATATTTCCATGGTAATGAACTTACTAGTAATGGTAACCATCGGAGGTTACTCAATATTTGTAAGTAAAATAGATGTGGACATGCATGAAGATAAGCCACTCTGGCTTGAAGGTCTTGATGCGGGTCAGTTGAAAATTAAATTAGCGACTTCTCTTGCTTCTATCTCTGGAGTTCAGTTATTGAAGACCTTCATTGATTATAGAGAAGCTCAGGAGAAAAACGATACTGAAGCGATCGTCATGGAGATTGTCATTCACATGGTCTTCATTATTTCAGCGCTGCTACTTTCTCAAACTGAGAAAATTACTCACAGTTATCATGGAGGCGAAGAAGATCATGAAGATGAGTCGGAGGGTGATGGAGGCGAGAAATCGGTATAGATTTAGTACTAAAAAATACAAGGCTCCAATATGGGGCCTTTTTTTCTCTAAATCCAATTATTCTTTTTTGAAAATATACTTTTGCAATCCTTAAATGCGCACGTGGTGAAATTGGTAGACACGCCAGCTTGAGGGGCTGGTGGGAGCAATCCCGTGGAAGTTCGAATCTTCTCGTGCGCACTTTCTACCCCAAACTCCCCCACACAACATCTACGAACCAACTTTCCTGATCGTAGAAAGATTTCACCAGTTCAAAGCCTGATTCTCTAGCCAGCAGATCAAGCTGCATATCATCGTACTTTTTTGATATTTCCATAAAGATCGCTTCCCATGGTCGAAAGCTGATCGCCTCACCCGCCATAGTCACCTCCTGTCTGACTCTGCTAATCAGGTAGCTCCGACATTCTCCTGTGTGGGGATTATAATAAGGGTAATGTAAGAATTGATTTCGGTCAAAATTTCCATTCAGTTCTCGATTGATTCTATCCAGTAGATTCAAATTGAATTCGCGTGTAATACCTTGTGCATCATTGTAGGCAGACAGAATCAAGGATGGATCCTTTTTCAAATCAACCCCCATAAACAAAAGATCAGATGGCTTCAGAGCGTTTCTCAAATTGGTCAGAAAGCTCACGGCTCCTTCATGAGAAAAATTACCAACATTAGAACCTAGAAAAAAAACAACATCCTTTTCGGGGCTTTCAGATATTTCGGCTAGTGCATCAAAATAATCCCCTTCGTACGCTTCAATATTCAGATTAGGAAGTTCTTCCTTAAGACTCTTTTCTAATATGGCCAGAACGTTTCCGGAAATATCTACGGGTGTATAAGTGAAATCTGCTCCACTCTCCAGAAAGTGCTTCAGTAACACCTTAGTTTTAAGTCCATCTCCGGCTCCTAATTCAATAATTCTAAAAGGCTCTCCGTCAGATATGGTCTTCAATATTTTATCCTTATGGTTTTCAAATATCTCGTGTTCCTTTTGGGTGAGGTAGTACTCATCCATGTGCATGATCTGCTGAAAAAGCTCATCGCCATGCGCATCATAAAAATACTTCGACGAAAGTCGCTTTTGGTTAGCCTTGAGCCCTTCCAGAATGTCAATCTTAAATTGAGTCATAGTCTTCTGTTTCAAGCGCAGCTAACAGAACTTCAGAATGCCTGCGAACGGAAAGGTATCGTTGGGAAGTACTATCTTGTGTAGTAATCATGGCAAGCGCGAAGGAGGTTAAACCAAAAAATTGTCACAAAAGGTTCACTGGTTAATTAAAATGAAAAGATATATACATCAGTGGGCAATCAAAAGTCTGGGCAAAGAAAAACCCCGACGACTGCCGGGGTTTAATCATTAACCAAAAACTCAATCAACCTAACCTTAATCACTACAAAAAACAATTATCCATATATCGTGCCAAGATTCAAATCATTCCTTATTTAATTCAATTTTGGAAGTCGATGACTTCTTAATGGCATTTATATATCTTGGCCAAGAACTAACATACACATTTCGAGATGCTATGAATTATTCAATTTTTGTCCTGCTCTTGCTCATTCCCGAATTACCCTTAGAAACTGCACAGAACCCGAATGTGACGGATGACGAAAAACAAATGTTGATTGATCGTCACACCTTCTGGCGAGCCGATGTGGGTCTTGGCCCTTTGGAATGGTCCAATGAAATGGCTCTCTTGGCTGATGATTGGGCAAGGCAACTGAAAGATCAGAATTGTGCTTTTAAGCATCGACTAAACAACGATTTTGGTGAAAACCTGTTTTTTGGAACCGTAGGTTACTACACTGCAGGTGACGCTGTGGATGCCTGGGGGAAAGAAAAGGCTGACTATAATTACCAAACTAATACTTGTAAGCCTGATGCGATGTGCGGACATTACACTCAAATGGTTTGGGAAACTACTACCAAGGTTGGTTGTGCTAAATCCATTTGCAATGGAAACGTTATTTGGGTTTGTAACTATGACCCAACCGGAAATTGGGTTGGAGAAAAGCCATATTAGGGAACTTCTCTATTCTAAAATTCCTCGTACTATCTCATGCGGATGAGACCATGGGATAAAATGGTCTACGTCTATAAGTAGACGAATATCCAGAAGTGAATCTGCTACCATCTTTTCTATTAAATCAGCATTCTCTTTCGGTACCAATGAATCAGATGACCCTTGAATGACCACTACTTTGGCTTCAATATTTTTCCACAACTCTAACATTTTCCTGAGTTCCCCTTTAAGCAGAAAGATTTCTTCATTACTAACCCACATATCTGTAGGTGTGAGTGCCTTTCCGAGCACGTTTTTTTCCATGCCCATGTACCAGACGTATTCTTCAAGATCGGGATCAACAGATGGTGCAACCATTACCAAACGGTCATATGCTGTAGGATAATCCATGCCCATTCGAGCAATCACGGACCCACCCAATGAATGCCCGACCAAAATCTTCGTTGTATGCTCAAATTGATTGAGGACAGCATGCATTTGCATTGCCTGTTTTTCTAGTGATGGTTCTGGTATCCCATGATCCGAATCACCAAAACCTGGACGATCAATAGAGATGATATCAGCAACTCGAAGAAGCGAATCATTTTTAAAGAAATCTATAAATGCATTCCACGAACCTGGCGAGCCATGCATGAATGCAACAAGCGTGTCCTTTTTTTGATCAGTAGTTACATAACTAATGGTGCGATCTCCAACCTCAATGGAATGAAAAAATGGTATAATGGGCAGCCCACCCAATTCTACCAGTGCATCCTTTTCAGAAATTCTGAATTCAATGCAAGATGAAAGCAAAGCCAAGAGATACAGGTATTTCATGTTACTCAAAATTCAAATTTAACTAACTACTAACATAGTGTCATATGGAGGCTGCCCGAACATATAGGTAGAAAACTGTTGACATTTCAGGACCTTAGAAGAGTAAAATATTGTCTTCACATCCAGTGCCTCAAGGTGGCAAATACCACCTCTTTCTCATGTAAGCTCTTCAACTAACATTTTTTTCTTACCTTTTCCTCTATGGTAGTCAATCTCATATCAGGCCCAAGAAATGTTTCCACCGCTCTGATGTATTCATTTGCTCAGCGATCTGACACCAAAGTGGTTGATGAACCTTTTTACGGTTATTATCTGGAAACAGTTGGAGCGGATCATCCTGATAAGGAAGACGTGATTGCCAGTATGGAAGGGGACTTTCAATCCATCATTTTGGATATCCATGATCTGCAGCAGTATCATGCGCACATTTTCCTGAAAAATATGGCTCATCATTTATACAATTCGCCCATCGCATTCATGGAGGATTTTACCAACGTTTTCTTCATTCGCCATCCCAAGGAGTTGATTACATCCTTTGCCAAAGTGATCGAGCAACCAACCATGAGAGATATTGGCGTGAAGCAACAGACAATATTATTTAAACAGCTAAAACAATCCGGTAAACATTTGCCGTTGGTTGTTGATTCAGCTCAATTAATCAAAAATCCTAAAGCGCTATTAACCAAACTCTGCAATACACTCGGGCTTGATTTCACACCGAAAATGTTGTCTTGGGAAGAAGGTGGAATTGTCGAGGATGGAGTATGGGCCAAGCACTGGTATGCCAATGTGCACAACAGTACGGGTTTCAAGCCAGCCTCTGGCGCCAAAACAAATCTACCTGCCCATTGCGAAGCTCTTTACAATGACGCACTCCCCTATTATTACGAACTTGCAAAATTCTCAATCAAAGTCTAATGCTCCAACCTTACAATCCAAAAAATGACAATATTCAGATTTGGGTGGGTGATAAGCTCTATCCGAGAAATGAGGCAAAGGTTTCCGTTTTTGATAGCTCAGTTCAGGGTGGCGACACGGTATGGGAAGGCCTTAGGCTTTATAATGAGGGAATCATTCATCTTGAGCGGCACCTGACCCGGATGTATGAATCTGCTCAAGCACTTGCATTTGAAAACATTCCAACAAAAGAATTTATCAGATCTGCGATCAAAGCGACAATAGAAGCGAATGGCATGGATGAGAATGCGCATATCCGACTTACACTGAGCCGGGGAGAGAAAGTAACATCTGGCATGGATCCTCGTCTAAACCAACAAGGATGTTGCCTGATCGTGCTAGCCGAATGGAAGCCGCTGGTTTATGATAATGATATAGGCATTAAAGTGATTACATCCTCGCAGCGACGAAACGGTCCGCAATACCTGGATTCTAAGATTCATCATTCCAATTTATTGAATAATATCCTTGCCAAAATTCAAGCGAACGTGGCAGGAGTAGATGCCGCCATCATGCTGGATGATCGAGGCTTTGTTTCTGAGCTGAACGACACCAATTTATTCTTGGTCAAAGACGGAAAATTGTTCACTCCATTTGCAGATGCTTGCTTGCATGGAATCACAAGAGGGTTTGTCATGGAGATGGCTGAAAAAAACGATATTCCTATTCAAGAAAAAGATATGAGCCTCACTGAATTCTACAATGCCGATGAAGTATTTGCCACTGGCACTATGGGCGAACTCACGCCACTGGTGGAGATTGACGGGCGACAGATCGAGAACAAATCTGATTCATCCGTTAGAAAACAACTCACGGGGATTTTTGAAAGTGTGAGGGTTAATTATTGTGAGAAATTGTAACCAATCACTAACCTCTCCTTCTCACAAAACTCTCATCCAAATCCTTTATTGACGTACATCCAATAAGCTTCATCACTCGAATCATTTCATCTTTGAGTATTTCATATGCTTTCAATACTCCGAGTTCTCCACCAGCAGCCAGTCCATACAAATACGGTCGACCTATAAGACAACCCTTGGCTCCTAATGCCAATGCCTTTATCACATCAGATCCGCGTCTAATTCCTCCATCAATTATAATTTCTAATCTGCCCCCAACGGCAGCTACAACATCTGGTAGAATATCCATTGCCGCAGGTGCTCCATCCAGTTGCCTTCCTCCGTGATTTGACAATACAATTCCTGATGCTCCCATTTCAGCTGCTTTCATTGCATCCTCGACACCTTGTATTCCTTTCAACATGAACTTTCCGCCCCATGATTTCATCATTGCAGCGGCATCCTCCCATGTTACAGATGCTGAAAATTGCCCATTTACTTCCGAAATGACTTTTGCCGTCTGGGCACCATGTGGCAAATGTTCCACCATGTTGGCCATCACCCATGTGGGTTTAGTTACGAAATGATACAACCAACCCGGCCTTCTCAAGGCAGCTAAAGCCATATTTTTCTTCAATTCCTTTGGCCTCCCATGCCCGTTCCTCAAGTCTTTTTCTCGCTTTCCTAGTTCGGGCATATCTACGGCCAACATTAATCCATCAAATCCTGACTCCTTACACCTTTCAATAAAATCGCCTACCATGCGCTGATCTTGCCACGCATAAATTTGAAAAAACTTCGAGCCGTTAGACTCCTCAGCTACCTCCTCTATTGAACAGGTTGAAACAGTTGAAAGACAATAGGCCGTCCCCATACTATGGGTCGCTCGAACCACTGCTCTTTCTCCTTCGTGGTGAAACATTCGTGACATACCAGTGGGTGCGCTAATAATCGGAATATCAATCCCCACTCCTTGAAAACTAGTTGAAAGATCAATCTCACTAACGTCCACTAAGGTATTCGGCACGAACTCATACTTGCTAAAAGAATCCTCATTCCATCCCAATGTTAATTCATCCTCCGATCCGCCATCGATATAGTCAAATATGACCGAAGGCACTTTTTTTATGGCTAGTTTTCGCAATTCTTCAATGGAGATACAATTTGATACCTTCGACATGCTTATTTTTATTGGTTCGTACCGTTTGTTGATTCCAACTTAAATCTATAAGGTAAATTCGATTATTCAATCAATATGACTTCATCCGAAATAACTGATGTGCTTATTATTGGCGGAGGGATCGCAGGCATTACAACGGCCATTGAATTGCTGAATCACAATACGAAAGTCTGGATTGTTGATAGAGATATTGAAGAGAATTTCGGAGGACTTGCAAAAGAGTCTTTCGGTGGGATGTTTTTTGTGGATACCCCAACGCAACGAAAAGGCGGTTTTGAAGACAGCCCTGAACTCGCACTGAAAGATTGGATGTCTGTCGCAGAGTTTGGTGAAGAGGATGAGTGGCCTAAAGCTTGGGCAAAACACTATGTTTACAACTGCACTTCACAAGTGCATGATTGGCTTGAGCCTCTGGGTATAAAATTTTTTCCTGTGGTACATTGGGTTGAGCGTGGCATGGAAAAACGAGGCAACACTTATCCACGTTTTCACATGGTCTGGGGTACGGGATACGAACTAATGAAAGTACTAATCAAGCATTTAATTGATCATCCAAAATCCAACGAAAATCTAAAGTTAAATTTTGGCTACAAGGTGGAAGAATTGCTCACTGATAAAAATCGTATTTCAGGAGCCAAAGGAATCATAGAAAGTAGTGGCGAGGCATTCGAAATACATGCTGAAACAACAGTGGTTGCCACCGGAGGAATAGGCGGGAGCATTAAAAAAGTAAAAGATAATTGGTACAAACCCTGGGGTGAACCACCCAAGGAAATTCTCAATGGGGCGCATCAATTTGGCGATGGTATACTGCATGATGAAGTAGAGAAAAGAAATGGAAAAGTCACACATCTTGATTGGATGTGGCCGTATGCGGCAGGTGTTCGTCATCCCCGCCCTCAACGACCAAATCATGGTCTAAGCCTCGTTCCACCCAAGTCGGCCTTATGGTTGAATTATGTAGGTGAGCGGATAGGTCCTAGGCCGCTAATCACGGGATACGATACGCGATTTTTGGTTGAGCAAATCTGTAAACAAAAGAAAAAATACAGTTGGCAGGTACTGAATTTGAAAATTGCAAATAAGGAATTCGCCATATCTGGATGTGAATTTAACACAGCTATTAAAGATAAAAGTTACATCCGATTTATTGCATCCATTCTATTTGGAAACAAAAAGTTAGTCAAAGACATGCTAAATAATTGTGAGGATTTCGTGGTTGCAAATTCCATTGAAGAGCTAGCAGGGAAGATGAACGAACTGACAGAAAGTGATGATGTAGATGTTGCTAAATTGAAAGAAGCAATTACCAACTATGATAATGAAGTGGACAAAGGTCCTGATGGTACTGATGATGAACAGCTAAAGAAAATCACTCATGCACGAACATATAAAGGTGATAAAGTCAGAACATGTAACTTCCAAAAAATTTTCGGCAAAAAGGCCATGCCTTTGATTGCCATTAGAGAAAGCATTATTGCAAGAAAAACACTCGGTGGGATTCAGACTGACCTTGATTGCAAGGTGCTTTCCAATCAAGGTAAACCTATCGATGGCCTTTATGCTGTTGGTGAAGTTGCAGGATTTGGAGGTGGGGGTATGCATGGCAAGGGAACCCTTGAAGGTACTTTTCTTGGGGGATGCATACTCACTGGCCGGATTGCTGCCTATGCTATAGCTAATAAAAAATTGGTCAACTAATTGTAGAATTATGAAAATGAATGGTGCTGAGCTCGCAGTACATGCTTTGGAGCAGATTGGTGTTAAACGCACATTTGGTATACCCGGAACGCACACGACTGAGTTGTACGATGCGTTAGACATTTCCAAAAAAATCACTCCTGTGCTAGTTACACATGAAGCAGGCGCGTCATTTATGGCAGATGCAACATCACGAACTTCTGATTCGATTGGAACAGTGGTAATCGTACCAGCAGCAGGATTGACACATGCCATGAGTGGAATTGGTGAGGCTTTCCTTGACGGTATTCCAATGCTTATAATCGCTGGGGGAACACATACCGAATCAGGCAAGAGTTATCAATTGCACCAGTTTGACCAGATGGCATTGGCCAAACCAATCACAAAGGCACAATTCCACATCGAAAAACGAATAGATATAATTCCGACTATTTATAAGGCCTTCGATATTGCTACATCAGGAGAGCCAGGGCCAGTTTTTATTGAACTGCCTATCAACCTTCAGCTCTTTTCAGGAAATATCAGCTCACTTCAGGATTATTCGACACCTCAAAAAGAGAGAAGCGTTGATTCTGAAAAAATTAAAAAAATTGCAGAGCTTATTTGCAAATCAAAAGCACCCATGCTATTCGTTGGCTGGGGTGCCGTTGATGCTTCCGAATCAACTGTGAAACTTGCAGAGATGATTGTCGCACCTGTGGCTACTACCTTGCAAGGCAAAAGTGCATTCCCAAATAGCCATCCACTCTATACGAGTGTGGGTGTTGGAGCGTCTTCCAAACCTTCCGGACAATGGGCATTGAAACAGCACGATATGATGATTGCCGTTGGTACTCGATTTGGAGAAATCGCTACAGGTTCGTATGGTCTGGAACCACCTAAAAATCTGGTTCACATCGACATCAATCATGCCGTTTTTGACAAGAACTTCAAGACGACCATTGCGCTTGAAGGAGATTCAACTTCGGTGCTTTCAGCTCTGATTGATGAGCTAGAGAAAATTGGATTTTCGACAGATCGTTCCATCGAAAACATAGGGGGAAAATTGCAAAAGGAAAACACCAAGTACTTTGCAAAATGGATGAAGGAAAAGAAGGATGATATTGTTTCTCCTGGTCATTTCTTCACTGCTTTAAAAGAAAAACTGGATGAAGATGCCCGATTAGTTATTGATGACGGAAAACATACATTCTTAGCTTCCGAGCTGTTTCCTGTTGATATACCCCGCCATTTCATCTCACCAACCGATTTTAACTGCATGGGATATTGCACTCCAGCAGCAATAGCTACCCAATTGGCAAACCCAAATCAGCAGGTTGCGGCTATCGTAGGAGATGGTGCCTTTTTAATGACATGCATGGAAATCTCCACGGCTGTGGATCACCAGTTACCCATTCTCTATTTTGTTTTCAATGATGGCGAGCTGGGACAGATATCTCAATTTCAAAAAATCCCATTGAACAAAAAGACTTGCTCAGTCCTTGGAAGTATCGATTTTGAGGGGATAGCCATTGCCACAGGTGCGGGGTACGTAACCATAGAAAATGATAATGACATAGCTCAGAAATTGGATGACGCTATTGACCTCTCTAAAAAAGGTGGACCTGTGATTGTCAACGTGGTTATTGATTATTCCAAGAAAACCATGCTAACAAAGGGTGTTGTAAAAGTAAATTTAAAACGCTTTCCTTTTAACGAAAAAGTAAAATTCCTGAGTAGGGCACTGAAACGGCATACGATTGGGTGATAACCAGTTCGCGCCCAGTAAATTCAGAACGAACTAGTACATCCTTTGAGACAAAATTTTCGAAAAGAGTCAGTGCAAAATTGTTATCTACTCCTCCAACAACTCCTTCGGCATCACAGGATTACTTAATAATTTATCAAATGCCTCCCAACGATCATCATCTGAGGAAGATTGTGATTCCACTTGATTCTCAACATAATTCTTAACCAAATCCTTACCATAATTGTAGTTTACCATGTAGCTACGATAGGCCTTGATAAACGGGACAGAGGAGTTGATCATCGCAAAGTCCTCCAGCCAATGTGTGTATTCTGCTTCTGTCATTGTGCCATTTATTATACCTCGAGCAGCTTCATTTCTGGCATAGTTCAGCTTTGATTTGATACTGATATACTTAAAGTATGCATCAGCTCCTGTGGTATCCAATCCCGCGATTGGCAACAGCACCTCTTTAGCAAATTTGTTGTAGGACTCCCCAGGGAAGGCCATCTCTATTCCATAGTTCGCACTCCCCTCAGCAATTAATGACATAGGACTGAATAATGGATAAAGTGAAATTTCGACCCACCCTTTGTCAGCATATAGATTTTTTTCCAGCATCATATTATACACATGATGACCTGGGTAACCCTCATGACATGCTAGGTCAATGACACGATCCACAAGGATGGGTCTATCAAGATTGATTTGAATTAAGCTCTTATAATTCCCTTGATACCAGTTGTAGCCACTCCATGTTTTATCTCGCACATACTCAAGTGTGAAGGTCTCACCTTCTGGTAGATCAAATCTCTCTTGGGTGATTTTCCTGGCTGCTTCTATCGCCACCATGAAAACCGTATCGATTCGGTCTTCTGGAATGGTGAACTTAGAAGTAAGAGCAGCCTTCCGTTCGTCGAGAGTCCCTTCTCCTGGCAGAACGGTATCCAATTCTGCAATCAAACGAATGAAGTGAGTAGAATCATAGCTTGGGATTTTGACACCAAACAAATCCTCCGCTTCCTCATCGAAGGTGCCTAAGTCTCCACTTGCAATTCTGATTCGTCGATCAAATGCAGTGAGCTGCGAAAACATCCAATTGGATCTCAATTTTTCGTCATCCGTAGAATTGGAGTTACTAGAAACTTTTGTCAATTCTGATTTGAGATCGGCCACTCTCTTTAAGAAATCTTCCTTCGGAAGGCTATCTAATTTTGTCCCTGAGAATTTCAAGGAATCTGGTCCGTAATACGCATCTACAAAGGCAGGATCATACTCGCCAATTTCGAGACCAAGCCTTACGTAATCAATGGCTATATCATTGAGTGATTTCACTCCTCCTTCATTTGTGGAGCATGAAGGAATGATGGCAAGCAGAAGTAGATATTTGATTAGATTTTTCATAGGCTCAAAGATGGCAGAAATAAAATTGGCTTGAGAATTTGCTCAAAAAAAAACCTCCCGAAGGAGGTTTTTTTGACTTAGTCTATACTTAAAAATAGAGCGTGAATCCAACGTTAAGACCAAAACCTGATACATCTTCATTTTCATCTCCTCCGCCAATATTGTATTCAAGAGCTGGTTCTATAGCAATATTATCGCCTAAAAATATAGGATAACCTCCCTCAATATTAATCCAACTTCCAGTGACATTATCGTTATCGCTACCATCGCCAGTACTTGTGGCAATGTATCCTGCCCCCAAGAAAAAAGTTCCACCAACGTAGTATCGAGCGAAACCTCCAATCTCAGTTGTACTCAATTCAGCATCGCCCTGTTTTAAACTTACATAGCCAAGATCAAGACCGAGCGCAAGATTCTCCATAATGAAATTACCAACTTTTGCATTAACGTTAAAACTGGTCAATGCATCATCATCATCTTTATGTTTTGTCGAAGAAAACCCAAGATTAGATGAACCGCTAACAAGCCACCCACCTTGTTCTGTTTGAGCATTTGAATCGAAGCTAAAAATCATTGCAGCTCCCAAAATTGACATTGATAATAATTTTTTCATATTGTAATTTGTTTGTTTACCGCAAAACTAGTGTCGCGAATGACAAAAATAGGATTCTTGTAAAGAATGTTTTGAGAGAGAATATGTCATGAAAATGGGTAAAATAGTAGTTTTAACGGGAGCAGGTATCAGTGCCGAAAGTAGAATCCAGACATTTCGCGATGCAGGAGGACTATGAGAAGGGCATGATGTGCTGGAGGTTGCTTCTCATGAAGGATGGCAAAGAACAGTCCTTTAGTACTTGATTTTTATAGTCAAAGAAGAAAACAATCTCTTCTTCAATCCCTAGCAAGGGACATCTGGCCATCGGAGGATGATTTTGAAGTGACAGTCATAAGAAGGTTGGTTGTTGAATGAAACACAAAACTATTTCGATGCTTAAAGAAAGGCAACAAAGTTTACATGATCGGAAAATAAACAGCAATTAAATTCAATAAGTAAATGCACCTTTTAGATTTAAAAGAACCTTTGAGTGATTTTTTTCGGATGAGGTGAGGTTAGGAAGTCACCCCTTAGGTTTTTTGTATACCGGCACGGTACTACATGGCTCCCCATACATTAGACTAGCCACATGCGGTATTAGTGCTTTGGTGAGTTCGGTGTAGGCAAACTCATTGTTTCGGAAATGTCCGCATCCTTTGATCACCACCTTGGCTTCAGTAAAATCCTCCTCCATCATTTTACTAATGGCCTGAAGAATCAAGCCCTTTTCCATATCGTCCTCCGACCCCTCTATGACCAGATTGGCATCAGTGAGCTTGGTCATAAGTAGCATATAAGCCCAAATAGGAATTACCGCATCCGCTGAACAAAATAGTCGAACATTCTTGCCTTCATACTGACCCCAATCATGGAATTTGATAAACTCTCTAAAATCTTTCTCACGCAGAATCAATCCTTGAAAAAGACGATCCTTCAAATCAAAATCGACCAAATCTCCTTTGTGCAAGTACTCATCCAAATCAATAGACATAAGTGGGCTCTTTGCAACTTGGTTCACGATGGGTTCTGAGGCGGACATAAGGCAAAGGTACAATGGAGTTTTTAGGTAAGCACCCGAGCCTACAGGATGCTAAATAAGTTTCCCAGGTAAATCGTATTACTAAACGTATATGAACGTTTTTAAAGGCTTATTTATACGAATAACGAGAGTTCTTTCAATAGTATGGATCTGGCGAATAAAGAATACAGCCGCAATAAACGGTGCATTCGTTTATATTTGAGTGGTGGATAAACGCAATAGTGCGTTTATCTAAGGTGTTGTGCTTAATACAAGACAAAAGAAATGACACTTGAAGATTTAGGATATAACATAGATTTTGAAAACTACCGAAAAGAGCAAAAGCTTGATTCATTAGAAGTTGGACGAGTTATATCAGAACACAAAGAAAGATACTTTGTAAAAACTACCGAAAAAGAATATGAGGCAGAGATAATCGGAAATTTAAGATTTTCGGCTCATAATAGGTCGGATTTTCCTGCCGTTGGTGATTGGGTTGCGATTTCTGAATATGATGACAATAAAGTACTTATTCATTCTGTCTTTCCAAGAGAAACTATTATTGAAAGACAAGCAGTTGGAAAACAAGGCGAGAAACAAATTATAGCAACAAATATTGATTATGCTTTTATTGTACAAGCAGTTGACAGGGATTTTAATATTAATCGAATAGAAAGATACCTGACCATTTGCTATACATCAAATGTAGTACCGATTATCATTCTCAACAAAATAGATTTAATAGATAATACTGAATTAACTGAGTTGGTTTCTAAAGTTCAAGAACGAATAAAACAAGTACCTGTAATTAAAATAAGTAATGAAACCTTAAATGGTCTTGAAAAACTCAAAGAGAATATCAAAAAAGAAAAAACCTACTGCTTGTTAGGCTCATCGGGAGTAGGGAAATCAACTCTTTTGAACAATCTTTCAGGTAAACAATTAATGAAAACTAATACAATTAGCATAAGTACAAACAAAGGTAGACATATTACAAGCCATAGGGAATTGTTAGTTCTTGAGAATGGCGGAATTATAATTGACAATCCAGGAATGAGAGAAGTTGGAATTACGGATTCAACAGAAGGGTTGGGGATGACATTTGAAGAAATAATTAAACTATCTAAAGACTGTAAATTCAAGGATTGTACACATACTTCAGAAATTGACTGTGCTGTTTTAGCTGCAGTTGACAGAGGAGAAATTGAAGAAAGTTTTTATGCTAACTTTCTAAAAATGGAACGTGAAAAAGAGCATTTTGAATCGACAGTTGCAGAAAGACATAAAAAGGATAAAGATTTTGGAAAAATGATTAAGAACTACAAAAAAAATAAAAAACACTAAGCACAACAATCGCTAGCAGTTATGCGCCATGATGCTTTCTGTAGGCCTCTGAGTAAACAAACCGCTCCACTACCCTTTCTGTTTCTACTTCTCTCCTCCCACCTTCCTTTCTTCTGGACGGACATCTTCTTTGCGCATTGAATCAGAGAAGCTTTTGTGGGGGTTGGGCAGTTGCGCTACCTTTATCGTAGTTTAATAGCTGGTGGGCACACACTTGCTAGCTTAGCGTTGTGGCTCATACTTCTGATCGCAGATTCTCGAACCTTTTAAGACTTTTTTCGTGTTAACTTATTAGTTAACTTTGTGGTATGGACCAACAAAGGCAACTTGTCTTTTTTAAACATTACTTCAAGGACTTTTACGATCCCCTGAACGATAAACTAAAAGACAAGATTGATCATGTCCTGTTCCTAGTTCGAATAGCCGAACGGATTCCTAAGAAGTTCTTCAAACATATGACTGGAACTGATGGACTTTTTGAAATCCGTATTGAATATAGGAGCAACATCTACCGAGTGTTTTGTTGTTTCGATGAAGGGAACTTGGTTATACTTTTCAACGGATTTCAAAAGAAATCTCAGAAAACACCGAACAAAGAAATTGACAAAGCATTGAAGATTAAGAACGAATATTTTGAACTTAAAAAGCGATCAAAATGAAAGAGCATTTAACAACACTCGACGAACACCTTGACCAGAGGTACGGAAAGATTGGCACTGCCGAACGAGCAAACTTTGAAATTAAAGCAAAGGCATTCGCAATTGGTGAAATCATTCGTGATGCTCGTAAGGAAGCTGATTTAACTCAGGAACAACTTGCTGAAAGAACTGGAACAAAAAAGAGCTTTATTTCAAGAATTGAGAACGGACACAGCGACATCCAACTTTCAACACTTTACAAACTTCTGGAGATAGGACTCGGCAAACGGGTGAACTTGACAATCGGATAAAAACGAGCCACAACAGGTGCTAGCAGTTATGTGCCAAATGAGTATTCTGCCAGCTTCATCGGGAACTTGTCCGCTACACTACCCATTCTGAAACTTCATTGCTTCCAGCCGCATTTTCCTTTCTGGGTTTTATCTTGTGGAACTCAGTTCTTCGTGGATACTGTTGTGGTGGTTGGGCAGTTTCGCTAGTTTAGTGCTTTTTATAAGCTGGTGGGCACACACCTGCTAGCTGTGCGTTGTGCCTAATGCTAATAAAGCAAATGAAACTATGTTCTCTCTCATTAGTAATTCTGTCTTTCCTTCTCCACTCCAGTGAAAGTTATGCTCAAGAACGTGCAACAAATACCAACCTCATTAATAAAAGAGGAAAACTAATTTCTGCTGATTTTATTAATACAATTAAGGCAACAGATATAATTTCATTCTTCCCTGAAGCCGAGGAATTGGAGGGTGATTTATCAAACCTCCCTAATCATGACATTGACTTGTACCGTGTCATTTATACTTCCATTTTTCAAAACGAATTGATTGAGTTATCCGGTCTTATAGTAGTGCCCAAATCAGATGAGCCGATGAGCCACATCCAATATCATCATGGAACTATGCTCCCCTATCCGTACCCGAAAGGTGAAGGGAGTTTAGACGCGCCCTCTCTGTATAATGGAGAAAAAGTAAAAGAGAAAGATTCACAATATGAAACAAGACTATTCGGGAATTATTTAGCGAGCTATGGATACCTTGTTAGTCTTCCAGATTATGTTGGGTATGGGAACACGAGTGATTATGAACACTGCTATTCTGTTAATAACAGGTTAGCTGAGCAATCCGTTGATCTCATTTTAGCTACGCGCGAATTCTGTAATGAAAAAAAAATAAGGCTCAATGAGAAGTTATTTCTATCTGGATGGTCAGAAGGTGGGGCTGCAAGTGTTGCGACCCAAAAACTGATAGAAAGCGAATATGCTCAGTCAATAACAGTTACTGCGAATGCTCCTTTGGCGGGATTCTACAATGTATCACACTATGCAAAGAAATTTCTTACTCTTCTGCCTTTTATATGGCTGGATTTCGAAGAGGATCTGGATGTGCTGATTTGGACCCTATATGCGATAAATGAATACGCTGATGGCCCACCTGTTCCTAAGGAAAAATTCTTCAAATATGAAGTGAATGACCAAATGGATGTTTTAATCGATAGGCCAAGTAGTAGGCCTTCTAAAATTCTAAAATTTACAGCTGGGGAAACTAGAAAAAAGCTGGTTGAAAAATTTGATCAAAATAGTCTGGTAGACAATTGGAAACCTATCGCTCCCATTTATGTCCACCATGGCACTGATGATAACATTGTCTACTATAAAAAAAATACTGAAGTGATGGTGAATAATCTGAATAGCAATGGCGGCAAGGTTTATCTAAAAAAATATGAAGGACACAATCATTATTCACTCGCCCTATTATATCTATCGAATATGATCGCAGACTTTGAGACGCACTAGGCACAACAGACGCTGATCAGGCATGTGCCATGGTGGTTTCTGCAAGCTCCTGAGGAAACAAACCGCTTCACTACCCACCTGCCTATGCCGGCAGGCAGGTTCTGTAAGTTCAGCTCGTTGATCAGCTTTTTCTTTCTGGACTTAGACTTTTGGAATGCAGTGCTTCGTAGGTACAGTTGTGGTGGTTGGGCAGTTTACTCATGCGAAGAACCATGCGCTCTACCCCTCGTGAATCTAAAGATTTCGCTAGTTTAGTGTTTTTTACAGGCTGGTGGGCGCACACCTGCGAGCTTGACGTTGTGGGGAATTGGAGCCACTGGCATCTGACGTGGATTTCGTGTAACTTTGAATATGATCAAATCCGCATACTTGGACACCTCCGTTTTTGGAGGATACTTTGACGAGGAATTTTCTGAACCAACTGTACACTTTTTTGATCGAATTATTAGGGAGAACATCGAGTTGATAATATCAGAGGTTCTAACTGCTGAACTCGAAAATGCTCCTGAACGTGTGAGGAATTTGCTGAATTCAATCCCCAACTACCAGATTAAATCATTTGACGTAAGTCAAGAAGCTGAACAACTTGCTAAAACTTATATCACTGAAAAAGTAGTTGGGAAAACGAGCTACGCAGACTGCTTGCACATTGCTCTGGCAACCTTGTGTCACGCTGACATTTTGGTAAGTTGGAACTTTAAACATATTGTTAACATTGATAGAATTAGGGGCTACAATTCTGTGAACTTGAAGCAGGGATACAAAATGATAGAAATTTATTCACCCTTAGAACTTGGAACTTATGAATAACTTAAAAGTAAAGACCGAAAAAGGTTTGGTAAAAAAATTAAGAGCAATTCGAGATCGAATGAATGAAGAAATGCAAGATATGACTTTTGAAGAAATGAAAGCGTATTTGCGTAAGATGAGGGAAAGAAACTCCCCACAACAAACAATATAGCAAATGCCTCTATAATTAAATTTGAAACTACTATTCACCAACGATACCTTAGTAGAATTAATTAAGTCCAGAGGCACATGCCATATTTGGACGTTAGAGAGCATACATGAAGACGATAAACTATATTTTCATCCTGATCCTCGCCATTTCATGTTCTGAAAAGAATCCCAACGAACCTGAAACACCGTTAAACATTAGGAATGGCTTAATGGCCTATTCAGCTTGGGAATTTAGTGAGGAACTTTTTGAAAAAATCAAAACTAAAGTCGAACTCGATTCAATCGACAACAGAATCACTTTCCTCAATTCTGAGAGCAAATCTCTTATCAAATTTTTAGACGGTGTAACTGAACAGCTTGTTGATGCCTCCGGTGGTCGAAATGACTATTATCACTTTATTAACCCGACGGAAGTTAATGCGGTTAAAAATGTAATTTTCAACCAAGGCAGAGGGACTACCATAAAAGAAAGGTTGACTAATTACTCTGAACTATTAAGAGAGCTAGGTAATAACTACAGCGGAATACCTTTAATAATACCTTACAATTCCTTTCTGGCACAAGATCCGAGACTTGTGGACGTGCCATTCGAACATTATCATTTTGATGAAGTAACTCTTGAACAAAGTCTTGAAATTATAGAAACATATAAACTTCTAGTTCACCTGAACCACTCGATAACACTTAACTTATTGCTATCGGAAAAACTGGAGAATAAAGCTCTCTAATAACTAAGCATTCGTGTGGCCGATAGGCCAAAACATGAATACACTGTTGAACGAACTGAGGATGCTCCATGGGTTTTGCAATACTTTGCTTATTGGATTACTTCTTCCGCTCTTGGCGGTATTATCACAGACAAGTCATGTATAGGCAAAAGCCAAGTAATGTATAAGGCTGAATCAATAATATTAATGCTCTAAATCAATAGCGTCATCCCCCAGTTAGAATGAAACTCCAATAGGATTTTATAGTGATCTTCATTGTTCATTCTTTTTGAAACTATAGACAACTTACTTACACAAAATTAAGTAGTACCAACATTATCATTTGATAAAACTTTTATTTATTTTTGTATACACATACCGCGTGAATTTATGAAACAACTATTCCTGATAGCGAGTTTACTTTTAAGCTTATACATCAAATCCCAGGCCCAGCCTGGCTCTGGTTATGCTATTGAATTTGATGGGGTGGATGATTACATTAGCACTTCGAGTATTGATGGAATTGATGGTATTTCTCAACTTACCATATCCACATGGGTAAGTGTAGGTGCTTACGGCGATTGGAAAGGAATTCTAACTAAGGAAAATGTCCAATCTGATAGGATTAACATTACAACTGGGGGATCAGGAGATGGAGATAATGATGATTTGCTTTTGGTAATGAGCAATGGTGTGCATAGTGGCGGCTATTCGACATCCGATCTAATAGTTCTAGATGAATGGATGTTTATAAGCATGGTATTTGATGGAACCCAAACAGGAAATAGCAATCGTTTAAAACTTTACGTTAATGGTGTTCAAGAACCATTAACCTATTATGGGACAATACCGGCAACAACCCCCTCTAATAGCGCAGAATTCTTCATTGGACAGTTTCCTCCTTCGGGTCGTTTTAATGGTAAAATGGATGAATTCAGAATTTGGAATACAGCCAGGACACAAACTGAGATTCGGGATTACATGTGTCAAAAATTGGTAGGCAATGAAACCAATTTAATTCATTATTACAGGATGGACGAAGTTACGGGAACAACCTTAATTGATGAAACTGGATCTACGGATGGTACGCTAACAAATATGGATGACTCAGACTGGGTGCTCTCAGGTGCTCCCATTGGGGATGCAAGTGTTCATGCCTATACCGTCTCCACGGCCACTCCCATTTTAAATATTGTGCACGAGAATGGGGATCACATGACGATTGACATTACCGCAAAGACGGCCACATCCATACATTTGTATAGGGTAGATGGACAACCCAATATTACAGCACCTCCTGGCACTCAGGTTAAATTATCATCAACTACTTATTATGGAGCAAAGGTCTTTGGTTCATCCGGTGGTTTTGATGCCTTGATCTATTCCGCTATTTATAAATATGAAGGACATCCAGGTATTTTAGATGAAGATGACCTGGAGTTGGCAACAAGGAATGACAATTCAGATGTCACATGGAGTCAAGAGACGGCCATTTTAGACATAACAGAAAATACGCTAGAACTAACATTCCTACTACAAGGGGCCGAATTCATTCTTGCTGATGTTGGAGGCTCAAACCCTCTTCCCATTGAACTTGTCTCCTTTGATGCTGAGGTCATCCACGCAAATTTTGTCCGATTAAATTGGCAAACAGCTTCAGAGGTGAATAATGATTACTTCACTATTGAGCGATCCATAGATGGTGTGGATTGGGATGAGATTCTTAGAACTGACGGAGCAGGAAATTCTACGGCATTGCTGAGTTACTCAGCAGTCGATGATAAGCCATCCTTAGGAGTATCCTATTACCGATTAAAACAAACAGATTATGACGGTATGTACAGTTATTCTGATGTTGTAGATGTAAACCTCAATCAAACAATAACTGCTATTGAGATATACCCTAATCCAACAAATCATCAAATAACCATTGAAGGGGATAGGTTTGAATTACAACAAATCAAGATATTTAATCTTCTTGGGCAAGATGTTACTAAACAAACAGTAACCATCGAGAATATGGAATCAAAAGTAGCCATTGATTTATCCAACCTCATTTCAGGTGTGTATTTAGTGAAAACAAAAACTACCACCAATAATGTATATAAAAAAAAGTGAAGTAGTAGGAATAACAAGGTTTGTGGCACGATTAAGTTTCCTTGTAGGTTGAAAGATTTGCACTTCGAAATCGTTTACTTTTCATGTACTAAACGTTATCCTCAATTTCCTCTTTTTCGGCGAAAAAATAATTACTCTAAGCTAGCGTTTGAGTGGGAGACTTAGCGAAATTCAGAATTGAAGTAAACGTACTTTTAATGCCTAATTTCGAACATTATTTTTAACATTTGTTACGATTCGCATTAAGAAAGTAGCAATGAAGTTGAAAAACCTTTTATCACGTTTTCTTTTGCTAAGTGTTTCCTCTGGCCGACTGCACAAACTATTGAGTGTTATGAAAAATTGAACTTTGAATGCTAGCCATGTTGATATAATATCAATCGACAAACCAAGTAATTGAATGCCCTCCCTTCCATGAGTAAGCCAGGAGAAATACAAGTATCTGCTCCCTATTTCAAATACCTAAAATCCTGTCCGTTTTTTACCTGCTTCACCGTTTCGTAGATTAGCTTGATCACATTCTCTATGTCGTCATGGTGCACCATCTCCACAGTGGTGTGCATGTACTTGAGAGGCAAAGAAATGAGGGCAGAGGCTACACCGGCATTCGAATAGGCAAAAGCATCTGTGTCTGTCCCAGTCGTTCGCGAGACAGCCATCTTCTGCACGGGGATTTTATGATTCTTCGCTACGTCGAGAATCATATCCCTGACATTATTCTGTACGGCAGGCCCATAGGTTACTGCTGGTCCTTTTCCAGCTGTCATGTCACCGCTAGCTATCTTATCATACATCGGAGACTGTGTGTCGTGTGTCACGTCTGTCACAATTGCCAAATCTGGCTTAATTCTATTCGCCATCATTTCTGCTCCTCTCAGCCCGATCTCTTCCTGTACCGAATTCACCACATAAAGCCCAAATGGTAGCTTGACCTTCTTCTCTGAAAGTCTCCTAACCACCTCAGCGATCATAAAGCCACCGGCACGATTATCCAGTGCTCGCCCCACTACGTATTTTTTGTTTAATTCGATCAGCTCATCTTCAAACGTAGCAACTGTGCCCACATGGATGCCCATTTTCTCCACCTCTTCCTTGGTTTCAGCTCCTACGTCTATGCAGATATTTTTCATCTTCGGGGTATCCTCTTTTTCCTTTCTTACGTGAATAGCTGGCCAGCCAAAAATTCCCTTTACAGGTCCTTTTTTAGTATGTAAGTTCACCCGCATAGATGGCGCTATCTGATGATCTGATCCACCATTTCTTACCACATAGATGTATCCCTTGTCGGTGATGTAGTTCACGAACCAGCTGATCTCATCGGCATGCGCCTCAATTACTACTTTGTACTTTGCTTTTGGATTTATCACTCCATAGACACTACCATATGTGTCAACTTCGTAACCATCGACGTAAGGTTTTATGTAGTCTAACCAAATTTTTTGCCCCTCCACCTCAAAGCCGGTTGGAGCCGCATTATTGAGATATTTGTAAAGAAAGTTTTTGCTTTTTTTATCCACGATTTTGATTTTTTCGATTAATACGATTGCAGATTGATTCGATTTTCGTCTTCTACTCTAGTTGGATTTCCGATTTCGTCTTGCCGTTCCGATTGAAGCTACAATAATAGAAAGTATTTCATTTGCTTCATCCAGCAAGGGCTTGATTCTTTCTAACTTATCAGCATCTAACTCCATAATAATTTCTAGAAAAAACATGCACTCATCACATTCCTCCTCTACAATTTTCAATTTATTTATAAAATCCGCTCCTGATTTCGCTCGACATGCCGCTCTATAATTTGCTCCGACAGAGCTTGATGCTCTAATTAATTGACTTGCATAAGCCTTGAATATTGGTCGTGGGTAAATCTCCGCACATAGCCTCGCTATCGAAATCGAAAATTTCTTAGTTCTATCCTTTAAATCCTGAGTAGTCATTTTGATTTTAGATGTGCTGGATTTACTATTTTTCAATTTAAAAACGAATTCTAACTAATTCCCCAATCGAATTAATCATCAATCGAAAAATTCGAAGCACTCCTATAGCGGAATATTCCCGTGTTTTTTCCTTGGCAGTTTATCCACTTTATTCTCAAGCATTTCGAAAGCGTGAATGAGTTTTTTTCGAGTATTTCGTGGCATGATGACCTCATCAATAAATCCTCGTCCGGCGGCTATATAGGGGTTGGCGAATTTTTCTGTATACTCATCGATCTTCTCTTGAAGCTTTTCATTGAGATCCTTGGCCGCTTGAATCTCTTTTTTGAAAATAATTTCTGATGCTCCCTGGGCTCCCATCACAGCAATTTCGGCTGTGGGCCAAGCATAGTTCATATCTGCACCGATGTGTTTGGAGTTCATCACATCGTACGCCCCTCCGTAAGCCTTTCTGGTAATTACAGAAATCCTCGGAACGGTTGCTTCGCTAAATGCATACAGTAGTTTGGCTCCATTGGTAATGATTCCATTCCACTCCTGATCCGTACCAGGTAAGAATCCGGGTACGTCCACAAGAACCAAAAGTGGCACATTGAAGCTGTCACAAAAGCGAACGAATCGACCAGCTTTGGTGCTCGAATCAATGTCCAGAACTCCGGCCATGCTCATTGGTTGGTTAGCGACAATTCCTATACTCCGCCCTGCTAATCGAGCAAATCCACAAATGATATTTTCAGCAAAATCTTTATGCACTTCCATAAAAGATGCTGAATCAATAATTCCATCAATCACCTCATGCATGTCGTATGGATGATTCGGATTATTCGGCATTAGACTATCCAAATCTGTCCGAACCTCATCTCCTATCTCATATTCCACTCTTGGAGGCTCATCTTCACAATTTGAAGGAATGTAGCTTAACAATTTTTTGATTTCGAGAATACACACAGCTTCATTCTTACTGGCAAAATGTGTTACGCCACTTTTGCATGCATGTGCCTGTGCCCCTCCCAATTCCTCGCTAGTTACCTCCTCATTAGTTACAGTCTTTACCACGTTAGGACCCGTCACGAACATGTAACTAGACTTCTCCACCATGAAAATGAAATCAGTAATAGCTGGAGAATAAACGGCACCACCGGCACATGGACCAAGAATAGCCGAAATCTGAGGTACGACACCTGAGGCCAGCGTGTTTTTATAAAAAATGTCGGCATACCCACCAAGTGACATGACACCTTCCTGAATTCTGGCACCTCCCGAGTCATTCAGTCCGATCACAGGCGCTCCATTCTTCATGGCCATATCCATGATTTTGACAATTTTCTCGGCAAAAGTCTCGGAAAGGGAACCCCCAAAAACGGTAAAATCCTGACTAAACACATACACGGGTCGGCCATCAATAGTACCATAACCGGTAACTACTCCATCACCAAGAAATTGCTGCTTCTCCATCCCGAAATCTGTGGATCTATGAACAACCAACCTTCCAATTTCTTCGAAAGAGTCTCTATCCAACAGCAAGTCTATTCTCTCTCTGGCAGTTAGCTTTCCTTTGGCATGCTGCTTTTCTATTCGATCAGCTCCGCCTCCTTCAAGTGCCTGTGCATTCATCAAAGCCAGACGTTCTTCCTTCTCTTTAGCTGTGGTTATTATGCTGGTAGATTTTGGTTTTTCCTTACTCATTATATGATTTACTAATACCCGTCAAAGGTATTGAAAGATCGAAGGACGAAGCGTTATCAAGCGGGTATATCTATAAATTTGACTTTCATGTTCCGCTAATCGTCTCACCTTTTGGATACTTAACTTCATATCCGAATTTCTTCTTCTTCTCTTGAGCAGAATTCAACTCTATCTCCCATGTGATTTCTCCTGTAGTGGCTTTCAATATTGCACCCCCGAGATCCAAAACCTCTACTTTGATGCCTGTATTCTTGGATACCGGAATCTGGTCCTGAATTTTCACTTTGATATTCTGACGCTTATTGTTTCGAATCGAAATCTCATATGAGTACGTTTCCTTACGGTTGGTTCCAATTGTTTTTTTAGAAGATACATCTGTCAAGAGCTTTCTATTAATCGTAATACCAGGATCATAGCCTAGAGATATTGGTAGTTCATCGGCGGTAGTCTGAGGATTCATATATGACTTGCCAACATAACCTCCCTCAAAGAAAATATTCATTGGCCCCCTGAGCAATACCAGGGAACCCCAGTTTTTAGCTTTTGCAATGAGAAATACACGATTGCGCAATTTCGGAATCGTTTGATATTCATAATCCGCATCCACTTCTTGGTCTCGGACAGTCACTGTGAGTGGCTTTCCTCCTGAGCTCAGAGAATATGGTCGCTCAATTTCATAATTGGTATAGAGGGTTTTCGTTTCGGTCCCGACTTCCAGGTCATCGAATTCCATTTCTACAACCGCCTCTTCCATGGGAGCTGCCGCTCTGGAAACTGCTCCTGTTGCTTCCATACGATTCATAGATGAAACCTCTCTTAATTTATTATTAGATGGATAATAATAATCCAAATATTGAGGGTTCATCGTAGGTTTTGTTGTGCTAATTGCGGGATTCCCAGTGGACAAGGTCATATTAACATTTTCCCAATTCTCACCTGTATTCTGTGTGACAATGGCCTTATATGTTAGTTGAAGTGGAGCTCCAATATCCTCGGCTCTGAGGTCATATTCGGCAGTCCAACCTGCACCCGAAACCATGTAGGTCAAAGTCAGGTTGGCTTTGGTCGCACTCTTCGCATCCACATTGACCACAATCTCTCCTGAGTTTTTTCTGAATTGGGACGTACGATCATTGTAATGGGCTCGTAGTTTTCTCAGCGATTCATTCAGCGTGTTTATCTCTTCTTGCAAATCCATTTGGCTGTTTGCAATGTCAAGCGTCTTTGATTGGTAGTATTCGGCCATATCCTTCAATTCTTGCATACTCAAATTAGACTGAGTGCCACCGATACTCATGTTGGCGTCTAGTAATTTCCGCTGAATTTGAAGCGATGAAATTACATTCTGAGCCTTCTTCAATTGCTTTTCCGTATCTTTTATCTCATCCTTCACCTTTTGTAAATCTGCAGGCAGTTCTTTCTCATTGAGATAGTTCTTTCGGAAACTAATTCCCAAAATAGTAAGGTCTCCTGTTCCCTTCACCTGGATATTATTTTGATCGACATTAGTGGACACACCATTAAATACCAACTCATGCTCACCTACAGCCAATTGGGTGCTGGCTGACCTGTTGATTTCGGCTCTTGTTTGATATACAGTGACTGTTTCAATTTGGGATGATACTTGAGCTGAACTAGCAAGAACAACAAATAGCATCGTAAGTGTGGATAGATTTTTCATAGTAAAGTGTAATTAGATTTACTTTGCGATTTCAATTTTGCAAGCCAGATGACCGTAACCGCCGACCGACTTCTCGAATTTACTAAAGCTATTCTTAAATCCATCGGATGCAGCGACACAGATGCTAGTCAAGGAGCAGAAATTCTAGTAAGTGCCGACCTGCGAGGAGTAGATTCTCATGGAGTTGCTCGTTTGTCAGGGTATTTAAGATTGTATGAAAAAGGACGGCTCAATCCAACGCCAAACATTCAAATAACCCATGAAACGCCGAGTACGGCGGTTGTGGATGGAGATGCCGGTCTTGGGTTAGTAGTAGGACCTCACGCCATGAAAATTGCTCTTGATAAAGCGGATAAGGTAGGTACAGGATGGGTGGCGGTCAAAAATTCTAATCATTACGGAATCGCCGGTTATCACGCCATGATGGCTCTCGAAAGAGATTGTATCGGGATTTCACTGACGAATGCCAGTCCTCTTGTTTCACCGACTTTTTCGAAAGAGCGCCTGCTTGGAACCAATCCCATTGCTGTTGCGATTCCTGCCAAAGATCAACCACCATTCGTGCTAGACATGGCTACTACAACTGCCGCTAATGGGAAATTAGAAGTATTGCAAAGAAAAAATGAAGATGCACCTTTTGGTTGGCTTGCCGATTCGGACGGAAAGGTGATTACTGATGCACACGGTTTGAAAAAAGGCGGCTCGATGTTACCTCTTGGGGGCGATCGAATTCATGGTTCACATAAAGGCTATGGACTGGGTGCTTTGGTGGATATACTCTCTGCCGTATTGCCAGGAGCCAATTACGGACCATGGGTTCCTCCGTTTGTGTCGTTCATTGATCCAATTGATGAAAAAGTTGGCGAAGGTCTAGGTCATTTCTTTGGCGCCATGCGAATTGATGCCTTCCGTCCAGCAGACGAATTCAAATCACATATGGACAATTGGATCAGTCGATTTCGATCTGCCAAAACGACCGAAGGACACGAGCGCGTTTTGATTCCTGGTGATCCGGAGCGAGAGTTCACAGAGAAGCGCAAAAAAGAAGGTCTTCAGTTACTGCCGACAGTAGTTGAAGACCTTAAAACTCTTGGGGATAAGTTTGGGGTAGAGCTTTAGAAACAACCGTTCGCGACAGCTTCATCCGTCTTTAAGAATATGATAATTAGAATAATAATTTGTAAATTGCGTAGAAAATAACAAGTAATGAATAAATCCTTAACTCTAGTTTCACTTCTATGTCTTTTAGTAAGTCTAACAAATTGCAAAGACGATGATTCACTAAATAAAATTAAGTTATCAAATTCATTTGATATTAGTGATGCCGTAGCACTAGCAATTGTTGACCAACCAGACAATGCCAGATTAGATGGTGGTAAAGGGGGCAACTTGTTTAAGGTTACTGTAGATGGTGAATACGTGGAGCTTCAATTATTGGATGAAGATGGGAATATTATTGATGATGAGGAATTTATAAGTGAACTATTTAGAGAGTCTGAGCATGATGGAATTCACCTTGAGCAAATTATTGATATCCATCCTGATTATTTATTACTGCTAGGAGATTTTATTCCAATCAGTTGGGTTTATCATAATGACGGAGAATTAGAAGTTGAGAGCGCTCATAAATTACTTTTGAACAAGACTAGTGGTAAGCTCTATGACCTTAGTGCGTCTTCCTTTCCTTATTTTCATAGTGGTGATAACGACAATCCATACGATTTCATAAAACGAGACCAGCAAAGCCGAGTCTATTATGGAACACATTCCTCCCATGGCTACTGGCGTATGGATGTAAGCGATCCAGATGCCATAGTAGAAGAATCGTACCTCCCAGATTACCAAATCCAAGATTATCGTACTGTAGAAGTAGATGCAGATGGTAATCTATATTATTTATCTTACTCTGATAACCTTCAATCTTATCAACTAAAAGCTAGAAAGGAGTCAGGGGGTATTGCAACCTCAAATGTTATTGGACAAATGTGGACAGATGGAGATTTGAATGTGTATATGCGTATTCAAAACCATGACCCTTTATTAAATGTATCCATCAATAAATTGAGTATAATGAATGGTGAAATTGTATTAGATGAGATATGGTATTCTGAAGATTCTGATGAGATATCAGTTTTACTAAATAATGAAGGTTATTATAATGATTCCCCCCTAGTAGTCAATGGAGAAAATAACTCATTATTCATTGGGGAAAATAGTTACTCATATTCATATCTTAACAACCAAATCGAAGTACTAGACTTAAGCATTACTGGTATCCTAATCCAGAAGACTAAAAGTTTTGCTTATTTCTATGATGAAAGCAATGGAAACAATACAATTTCGCGTTTGGACTTAGTTGATTTATCGGTTACAGAAATTTTGTTGCCTTATTCAGATTACGACATTTACAGATGGTTCGTAACTACAAATGACGAAATAAGGTTTCAAGGTTTAAGATATAGCGATATTACAGAGGTAAATGCAATAATAAATTCTAATGGAGATCTCGTAATTGAGGAAGAAAGTGGAGGAACAATTACAGTTTTTGTCCCTTTGAATTGATCTAACTTTTACTCTAACAGATTTCCTAGAATCCAACGGCGACCCCAGCCCTCACGTTAAGCGGGCTTGCATAAGGAGACAACTCTTCATCGTAGAGCAAGTCATACAGTATGGTAAGGCTAAAAGACGAATTTCTGGATAGGCTCTCCCGATAACCTCCACCTACAAAAAAGGCATCATTAGTTCCTCTGGCTGATTCTACATCCCCATCCGGGGTTAGGTATCCAGTTGGATACTCAAAACTCAAGCGCTCATATTCGATATGGGCAAAGTATTTGTTAGTAAACTGATATCTTGAAAATAAGCTTCCTCCAAAATTATTAAACTGGGCATCAGGTACCTTGTATTTGAGATACTGATAGGTAATGCCAACACCTGCAGAAAATTCGTCTGTGATCTTATACCCCACTATTGGTGAAGCACTTATAGACGTTGAGCCCGTGCCAAAGGAAAGTCCAAACCCTCCTCCAAAATATATTTTGTCTCCACCACCTCCACCACTTTTGTATTGCGCTGAAGCCATCGACACAACACAAAATGCTAAAACTGCGAGAGATAATTTTTTCATACTTACGATATTTATTCTTTCTCAGGAACAATCACATAGACATCTTCACTATCCTTCTGCATAAGATATTTTTCCCTTGCCAGCTTCTCCAATTGCTCATCATCGGTCAGCAGAGCCTCTCTTTCATTCTTCACTTCCAGTATTTCATCTTCATAAAATTCCTTGGACTTTTCCAGTTCTTCCTTCTTATCACTCAATTTTTTCTGAGTAAATAAGTCATTGGAATCAAAAATGAGTAGCCAAAGAAAGAAGAGGATTCCAACAATGAAGTAGAAGTTCTTGAAAATTTTCGGGAGCTTTTTAGGCCATTGCATGGATTAAAATTATAAAAAAAGTGCCGAAACTGTCTCTTTCAATTACTTGCTCGGAAAAAATGCTATCTCTCCAAGTTCCTCTTCGATTCGTAAGAGTTGATTGTACTTCGCCATTCGATCCGATCTGGATAGCGAACCGGTTTTGATTTGACCGGCGTTTGTGGCCACTGCAATGTCGGCAATCGTATTATCTTCTGTCTCCCCAGATCTGTGAGAGATCACTGCCGTCCATCCCGCCTTATGCGCCATTTCGATGGCCTGAAGTGTTTCTGTGAGTGTCCCGATTTGGTTCACCTTGATTAAGATAGAATTACCACAACGCTCCTCAATACCCCTCTTCAAGAATTTCACATTTGTGACCAAAAGATCGTCTCCTACTAATTGACACTTGTCGCCAATCTTCTCAGTTAGCTTTTTCCAACCTTCCCAGTCATTCTCATCACACCCATCTTCAATGCTATCAATTGGGTACTTATCTGCTAGTTCAGCCAAATAATCTACTTGCTCGTCGATGCTTCTGATAACCCCAGAATCTCCCTCAAACTTTTTGTAATTATACTTTCCATCTTCAAAAAACTCAGAAGAGGCACAATCAAGCGCGATGGTCACTTCTTCGCCCGGTTTGTAGCCTGCATTCCTTATTGCTCCAAGGACACACTCCAAGGCTTCCTCAGTCCCTCCAGCAAAGTTTGGAGCAAAACCACCCTCATCACCAACTGCTGTACTCAATCCTTGGTCATGGAGAATTTTTTTGAGGTTATGGAATATTTCTGACCCCATTCGCATGGCTTCAGTAAATGATGGAGCTCCGATAGGTCTTATCATAAATTCCTGAAAAGCGATTGGCGCGTCTGAGTGTGAACCTCCATTGATAATATTCATCATTGGTACGGGTAGGACGTTCGCATTTGCCCCACCAATATATCTGTAAAGCGATTGACCAGCTTCCATGGCAGCCGCTTTGGCTACAGCTAATGAAACCCCAAGTATGGCATTTGCACCAAGATTTGACTTTGTGTCCGTTCCGTCCGCTTCAATCATTATTCGATCAATTAGATTTTGTTCATCGACAGGAAATCCAACTACCTCGGGTGCAAGAACTTCGTTTACATTATCCACTGCCTGCTGAACTCCCTTGCCCATATATTCATCCCCACCATCTCTCAACTCTACTGCTTCATTTTCACCAGTAGAAGCTCCAGAGGGAACCGCTGCTCTACCGATAAATCCATTGGAAGTCGTTACATCAACCTCTACCGTTGGATTACCACGGGAATCAAAAATCTGACGTGCGTGGATGTCTTCAATAATGCTCATTCTCGTTAATTTAATAGTTTCACAAAATCATCAAACAAGTACCGTGAATCATGGGGGCCAGGACTCGATTCTGGGTGATGCTGTACTGAAAAGGCTGGTTTATCAAGCAATCGTAAGCCTTCTACTGTGTTGTCATTCAAATCCAAATGCGTTAGCTCCGCTTCTTTTGAATTCTCCAAAGATTCCATACTCACTGCAAATCCGTGGTTTTGCGAAGTAATCTCACTTTTGCCTGTTTGAAGGTTCTTTACCGGGTGATTCAATCCACGATGACCATGATGCATCTTAAATGTTTCTATTCCAGCCGCTCGAGCCAGAATTTGATTGCCCAGGCAAATACCAAAAATTGGTTTTTCAGCTTCTAAGATTTTCTTGACAGTGTCAACCGCATAATCCATAGCAGCAGGATCACCAGGCCCATTGGATAAGAAGTAGCCATCCGGCTTCCATTCCTGCATCACTTCAAAACTAGTTTTAGCGGGAAATACTCGAAGCTGACAATTTCTTTCGGTGAAGTTGTCCAAGATCGAACTCTTTATTCCTAAGTCCAATACAGCAACCTTTTGTCCCGTGTTGCCACTTCCCAGATCATAGACCTCATCTGTGGTAACCACAGACGACAACTCCAGTGATGCCATGTCAGGAACCTCATTTAATTTTATTTCTAATTCTTGTTTATCAAATATTTCAGATGAAATCACCGCGTTCATTGCTCCGGCTTTTCGGATGTGTCGTACCAATTTTCTCGTATCAATTCCTTCTATCCCAACAGTATCATGATTTTCTAAGAATTGCTGCAAGCTATCATTGGCCAGCGTTCTGCTATGGCCATTGCTAAATTCATTTACGACTAGCCCCTTGATAGATGTGGTCTTGGATTCTATCTCCTCGTCATGAACTCCATAATTTCCAATATGAGAAGTCGTATTAACAATGATTTGACCAAAATAGGAAGGATCCGTATAGATTTCCTGATAACCGGTCATTCCCGTATTAAAGCAAATTTCACCTCCGGATGTACCTGTTTTCCCTATTGAAAAACCTTCATAAAGTGATCCGTCTTGTAAAAGGAGAACTGCTTTCTTCTTGGCTACTAGTTTCATTGGCCGCAAAAGTAATTCATCGACTTATATCACTAAATATATGTGGATAAAAAAGTGGCTGTCTCTAGTATTCTAAGTTTGATTAATTACTTTTCTTCTTTTCCTTCTTCTTCGGCAGATGGCTTTTCTTCCTCCTCAGTGTTGTTTCATCATTTGATTCAGAGATGTTATTTCCCCCTTTCTATGTCTGGTTTTGTGACTGGAACCAGCTTTTAGCTGCCGAATCACTTCTTCTTTATTTTTCCAACCAAATTCGGACTTCTTCTTATCAACAAACTTCAAATTTAGAATTACCCCATCCGGATTTGGCTAATACTCATTGATAGAAGGTACGCCTTGATAATATTTTTGCTGCGGCTTACATCCTAGTGCAAAACAAACGAATAGCAGTGGGAGTATTTTCATGTTGTGAAAGTTGGTGTTATTCGAATTTAAAGAAATGAACCGCGTTTTCATCAAAGGCTATTTTGACTGCCAATCATAGCTTTCAATCATCTTCACAAGATCATCCTTCAAAGTTATGAGGCTTCTTGGTTCCAGCCCGTCTTGTTTAATGACTTTATAGCCATCCTCAAGCATAACCTCAAACTTGTTGGTCGGTAAATCCATGGCCAATGTAGGATAATTATTTTCGAAAGCATTCCACTTTACAGAATTGACAAGATCTGATAACTGGAAATATTGTTCAGCGGACAACTTATATTTATACACACCACTAATCAAAAGATGCTTTTTCGCATTCAAATATGCATTTGAATCAGAATCAAAACTGAAATCGAATACTGGACATTCCCCCATACACGAGGTTGATGTAATAGAGAATAGAATTTCATTCGTCTTTTTTGCAATAATATCTGTACTTTTATCGGACTCTTTGGTATTATCTGACGATTGTTTTTTGGTGCTTTTACATCCAATGGTTACCGCCAAAACGATAAAGGTCAGTGATGCTAGTTTTTTCATTTTATAATTTTTTACTAATTGACATGAAATTTATAACACTTTTCACACTTCTTCTGCTTTTTAGTTTGAATTTGGAAGCTCAAACTTTTAAAAAGATTCCTCCAGTTGTTTGCCCTGCTGACCCTAATTCATACGATACCCGGGTTAGACTACCTGATCATATTAAAGTACTAATTGAACAAAAAAAGAGCGGCCGATTAAATGCCTCAAGTGGAGCCACTATTAATGTGACTTACACAGGGTTTACAGCTGAAGCACAAGCGGCTTTTCAACATGCTGTGGATATTTGGGCTGCTTTGCTAAATTCCCCTGTTACAATTAATGTTGATGCACAGTTCGCTGAGTTGGGACAAAGGGTTTTGGGCTCAGCTGGACCAGGGAATCTAGTTCGCGATTTTCCAAATGCTCCTAATGACACGACTTTCTACCATATTGCCTTAGCAGAAAAAATCGCAGGCAAGGACTTGAACAGTCCTGGTGACCCAGATATAGGAGCTAGTTTTAGTAGCACTTTCCCATGGTATTATGGCACTGATGGCAAAACACCCCCTGATGTACATGATTTCGTTACTGTTGTACTACACGAGCTTGGTCATGGCCTTGGGTTTTCAGGCGTTGAAGGATATGATGATACCACAAACGAGGGTACTTGGGATTGGTTTGACTCCAAAGTTTGGGTATACAATCTATTTGCTGAATTGGGTGATGGTACAAGACTTATTGACTTGCCCAATGAATCTATCGAGGTGGGCAATGCGATAGTCGGAGGTGATCTTTTTTTTAATGGACCACTAGCTGTGACTTCATTAGGAGAAAGGCCTGAGCTTTATGCACCAGCAACATATAATGGAGGTTCATCTTTTTCTCACCTAGATGAATCTACCTATTCTGCAGGAAACCCACATTCACTTATGTCTCCTCAGGTTGGAAGTGGCGAGTCCATTCATGACCCAGGCGTCTCACTGGACATTTTCGCGGACATGGGATGGTTTATTACGGTATTGGATCATGAACCAATAACTTTTGTGGACAATTTTGTTGATGATATTGTGTTCGAAACAACAATCCGAACAGACACAACAATTGCGAGTAATTCGTTGCAGGTCGTTTATTCTAACGATGATTTCCAAACTGAAACCATGGTGAGTCTTGCCAATATGGGAGGAAATTTGTTTTCAGCCAGCATTTCAAATCCGGGTATGAATTCAACGATCAAATACTACTTCGAAGGGCTGACAGATGATCTAGGCAGAACGATTACTTCTCCAGGCAATGCTCCTGATAATTTTTATACACTGACAGTTCATGACCATTCAATTGTTTCGGTACCATTCGGTAGCGCTGAAGGTGGCGATTTTGAATCAGGTGCTGTAGGCTTTGTTTCAGTTCCGTTGGTTGGTGATTTAAATTTATGGGAGTTGGGTACTCCAACCAATGTTTTGGTAACGAGCAGTTCTGCAACAAATGTTTGGAAAACGGATCTGGATGCGAATTTGTTTGAGGACGAAAAGCGATACAGCAGCGCACTTATAAGTCCCGGTTTTGACCTTTCTGATGAAGTAGCTAACTACGAGATCAGCTTTGAATTGGCGATGGACTTAGGTGATACCGATGGCAATTTATTTGAAACAGGACCACTCAGAACAAATCTGGAAGTGTCCACAGATATGGGTACAACTTGGAATGTGCTGGGTAATTTAAATGATGAAGGTGGTGAGAATTGGTACAATTTTGAAGATGACTTCAGTGTTACAGTCGATGTAACCGGCGCAACCGGAGTACCATCTTGGGTATTTGAAGATTTGACTGGGCGAACTGTTAACTATAATATTTCATCCTACGCAGGAAACGCAGACGTCCGCTTTCGACTAGTTGCATATATGCTTGCGGATTATATAGAGGACGGATATATCACTGACGGTCTTTTGATGGACAATTTTGAAATTTCAAAAGGAACCCCAACAGCAGATTTCAAGTTGGTAGACGCCACTGGTGTTTTGTTCCCTGGAGGTCAAATTGAATTTGAATACATCTCAAGTGGTGCCACCTCATATCTTTGGGACTTTGGAGATGGTACTACTTCTGTAGATGAAAATCCTTCTCATACATACACTTCTGGAGGAGTGTTTGATGTTTCATTGACAATTCAGTCACCTCTTGGCCCCAATACAGTAACGAAGGATGGCGCTGTTACAATAATTGGCCTATATGATGGATCAAGCTATACTTTGGCTGATGGCGGGAATTTTGAAACCGATAATGGAGACTTTATCCCGGAAAATATCTCAGGAACAGGATTTGAAAGAGGGAACTCAAGTATTGCAGGAAAAGACGGTACTTCTTCAGGTTCGTTTGCCTGGGTTACCGGGATTTCAAATGCAGAATATGTAGATAATTCCAAAGCATTCTTGTACACGCCTATGTTTGACTTTAATGCTGTTGGCGCCTATACCTTTTCATTTAGAGCGAATTATAATACTGAAGAGGCTTGGGATGGTTTTATAGTCGAGTATACAACAGACAATGGACTGACTTGGCAACAACTTGATCCCGTAGTTGCTGAAGGATGGTATGACGGAATAGGTGAGGACAATGAGGCTCAAGGCTGGCCTGCTATTCCTTTATTCTCGGGTAATTCTGGCGGTTATGTTTCGAAAAGTAGGGATATCTCTAGCCTGGCTGGAAATCCAGAAATAGGCTTTAGATTTCATTGGCTATCTGATGCGGCGGAAACAGTTGTTGGGATAGCTATAGATGATTTTACCCTCACTGGACCAGAAGTATCAGGCCCTGCCGTTGCAGAATTTAGTGTATCTAACACAACTTTTTGCCAGCATACTGAGGTGGAATTTACAAATGAGTCTGAAGGAGCGTATTCGAGTATTGAGTGGAATTTTGGTGGCCCAGGCGCTTTTCCAGAAACAGCTACAGGAGTCGGTCCACATGCGGTGACGTATGCTAGCGCAGGGACATATACGGTAACTTTAACAGTTCAAGGAATAGAAAATGGAGAACAAATTGAAGAAAAGGTAGATCTAATCTCTGTGGCCGCTATTCACGTACCTATGATTACCTCAGAGCTACAGTCTTTTGATGTCTATTTACTCACCGCGTCAGCCGGAGACGCCTATCAGTGGTATGTTGATAACGTCATTATCGATGGAGCCACTTCTCAGACCCTGCTTGTTGATGAGACTGGTTTATATTCAGTTGAAGTGACCATCGATGGGTGTACGGTTGCAACGAGCGAACAAAACTCGATTGATATTATTACGGCCATCACTGATGAGGTAATAGATCTCGCTATATACCCTAATCCAGTGACTAGGAATATCGTCAACTTCACGATATCTGATAATCAAAATGGTCAGGTTGAAATTATCTTCCTTAACCTATCAGGACAGGTTGTCAAAGCGATCAGTGAGGTCAAATCCTCAACAAATTTCAACAAAAGTTATGACGTGTCTGAACTGAGTAATGGTATCTATTTTGTTTCTATTAAGATCGATTCAGCACCAACTGCGGTTAGGAAGCTGATTTTGTCGAGATAAGTTCCTGGCACTAGTCAATGAATAAAAAAAAGGGATTGAGCTTTGCTCAATCCCTTTTTTACAAATCCCTTTAAAAAATTAGTCTTTTTTCTCCTCTTCGTCAGACGATTCTTCTATTTGAGGTTCCTCGCTAGATGCTTCTTCCGCAGATTCGGTTTCTGTACTTGCAGCTTCAGCCGTTTCTTCAACAACCTCGGCTTCTCCCACTTCATCAACAACAACAGCGTCTTCTATTACTTCCTCGGTCACTTCCTCCACTACGGCTTCTTCAGTCTTAACCTCAGCTGCAGATGTCGTGTCTCCCGATTTTTTCCCACCTCTTCTTGATCTTCTTGATTTGGCCTTCGCTGGTTTGTCTTGCAACATAAGCTCATTGAAGTCAACCAACTCCATCATGCACATATCGGCATTATCACCCAAACGATTTACTGTTTTGATGATGCGAGTATAGCCTCCTGGTCTGTTAGCTACTTTCTCAGCTACTGTACTGAATAACTCTTGAATAGTTTCCTTATCCTGTAGGTAAGAAAAAGCTACTCTTCGAGAATGCGTAGTGTCTGATTTCGCCTTAGTAATTAGAGGCTCAATGTACTTCCTAAGCGCTTTAGCCTTAGCCACAGTCGTGTTGATTCGCTTATGTTTGATAAGCGAAGAGGCCATATTAGATAGCATGGCTCCTCTATGAGAGGTCGTACGACTTAGGTGATTAAATTTCTTACCGTGTCTCATTTTATTCTTCTTCCAATTTGTATTTGGCAAGCTCCATACCGAAGGTTAGGCTCTTATCAGAAACCAACTGCTCTAGCTCTGCCAATGACTTCTTTCCGAAGTTTCGGAATTTCATCATATCACTAATTTCCAGTCGAACAAGGTCACCAAGAGTTCTGACTTCAGCTGCTTTCAAACAGTTGTAGGCTCGAACAGAAAGATCCAAATCGTTCAATTGAGTCTTTAATAATTTTCTCATGTGTAGCAATTCCTCATCCACTTGCTCAGGCTCACTTGCATCTTGCGTATCCATGATCATGTTCTGATCTGAGAACAGCATGAAGTGCTGAATCAATATATATGCTGCACTTTTAAGCGCATCTTCTGGATGTATCGATCCATCAGTTTCAATATCCATTACCAACTTCTCAAAATCCGTCTTCTGCTCAATACGAGTGTTTTCGATACTGTATTTCACATTCTTGATTGGGGTGAAAATTGAATCTATTGAGATATATCCAACATTTTCATTTTCGGATTTATTATCATCAGCAGATACGTATCCTCGTCCCTTTTCAACACTCATCTCAATTTCAAATTTGGCACTCTTGTCCAAATTACAGATTACTAAATCAGGATTCAGTATTTCGAACGAGTTAGTGGCCTTTGCTAAATCACCAGCAGTCAACTCAGTTTTGTTACTTACGGCGACCGTAATTTTACTATCGACAGTATCCTCAAGTTTCTTAAACCTAACCATTTTTAGGTTCAATATGATTTCAGTCACGTCCTCTACAACTCCTTTAATTGTTGAGAATTCATGAAGGACTCCAGGGATTTTAATTCCAGTAATAGCATACCCTTCCAAAGAGGAGAGAAGAATTCTTCTTAGCGCATTACCTACTGTTACTCCGTAACCTTTTTCTAATGGTTTGAATGTGAATAGACCGTGAAAATCATCGGCCTTTTCCATCACCACTCTGTCTGGCATTTGAAATGCAAGAATTGACATATCTTATTCTTTATTTTATGTGATTATTTCGAGTACAATTCAACTATTAGTTGCTCCTTAATATTTTCAGGAATATCATCTCTAATTGGTGCGCTCATATATTTGCCCGCCATATCAGAGTCATCCCATTCCAACCATGGGAAATTCTTTTTGTTTACCATCAAGCTCTCAGTGATGGCATGAAGCGATTTAGATTTCTCTCGTACGCCCACTATATCATTAGCCTTCAACGTATAAGATGGAATATTCACCACTTCTCCATTGACCGTAATGTGCTTGTGAGAAACCAATTGTCTTGCTCCTCTTCTTGTAGGAGAAATTCCCAAACGGTAAACCGTATTGTCCAATCTCGCTTCAAGCATTTGAAGTAGAATCTCACCTGTAATTCCACTCTTTCGAGAAGCTCGATGAAAAACATTAGCAAACTGACGTTCTAAAATACCATAAAGGTATTTTGCCTTTTGCTTCTCCGCAAGCTGGATTGCATATTCCGAAAGCTTCTTCCTTCTTCCACGTCCGTGTTGTCCGGGAGGGTATGCTTTCTTCAGCAAAGCCTTGGTATCGCCAAATATTGACTCACCAAACTTTCGTGAAATTTTCGACTTAGGGCCGATATATCTCGCCATCTATCCTTTCTATTAATTTGTTAAACTCTTCTTCTTTTCGGTGGTCGGCATCCATTGTGAGGTAAAGGTGTCACATCTCTGATCGCCGATACTTCAATGCCAATATTCTGAATGGCACGAATAGCTGACTCGCGTCCTGCTCCTGGTCCCTTCACGAACACATCCACTTTTCTCAAACCAAGATCGTATGCCTTCTGACCACAGTCTTGAGCTGCAACCTGTCCAGCATAAGGTGTGTTTTTCTTAGACCCACGAAATCCCATTTTCCCAGCTGACGCCCAAGAAATAACTTGTCCTTGGTTATTCGTCATTGAAATGATGATGTTGTTAAAAGAGGCTTTGATGTGCACTTGTCCTGTGGACTCCACATTCACTACTCTCTTCTTTGATTTATCTTTTCTCTTTTCTGCCATGTCAGTTATTACTTAACAGCCTTCTTCTTGTTCGCAATTGTTTTTCTCTTTCCCTTTCGAGTTCTAGAGTTATTCTTAGTTCTCTGACCTCTTACCGGAAGTCCTTTTCTATGTCTCAAACCTCTGTAACATCCGATATCCAAAAGTCGCTTTATGCTCAATTGAACTTCAGATTTCAAGACACCTTCAACTCGATGATTTTCACTAATTATTGTTCGGATTTTTCCAGCCTCATCTTCTGTCCATTCGCTAACTTTCTTGTTAGAATCAACTCCTGCTTCATCTAAAATCGATAGAGCCAAGCTTCTGCCAACGCCAAAAATATAAGTTAGAGAAATCGCTCCTCGCTTGTTTTCTGGAATATCAACTCCTGCTATTCGAGCCATAATTATCCTTGTCTTTGTTTAAACTTCGGGTTCTTCTTATTAATCACATAGAGCTTGCCTTTCCTGCGAACAATCTTGCAGTCTGTGCTACGCTTCTTTACGGATGCTTTTACCTTCATCTGTTCCGATTATTTATATCTGTAAACTATTCTTCCTTTAGTCAAGTCATAAGGTGACATTTCTAACTTCACCTTATCGCCAGGCAAAATTTTGATGTAGTGCATTCTCATCTTACCTGAGATATGCGCCACTACCACGTGACTATTCTCTAACTCTACTCTAAACATTGCATTTGACAATGCTTCGAGTATTGTTCCGTCTTGCTCTATGGATTCTTGCTTTGCCATTATGCTGCTGCAGTTCTTCCTTTGATTCGACCTGAACTCATCATTCCTTCATAGTGTCTCATGAGTAAATAACTCTCAATTTGCTGAAGGGTATCAAGTATCACCCCAACCATAATAAGGAGAGAGGTGCCACCATAAAATTGTGCGAAATTTTGTTCTACTCCAGCGATCATCGCGAAGGCAGGAAGTATTGCAATTATTGCCAAGAAGATCGACCCTGGAAGGGTGATTCGAGACAATATCGTATCTAAAAATTCGGATGTTTGTTTACCGGGCTTAATCCCAGGCACAAAACCTCCATTTCGTTTCATGTCATCCGCCATCTGATTTGGATTAATCGTGATGGCAGTATAGAAAAATGTGAACACAATGATCAATGTGGCAAATGTGAAGTTGTATTGCCAAGACTGAATATTTGAAAATGTCGTAACCACATATTGAGCCGTGTCACTGTCATTTGCCCAAATGCCCCCAAGCATAGCTGGCAAGAACATAAGCGACTGTGCAAATATGATTGGCATCACTCCTGAGGCGTTCACTTTCAAAGGAATGTACTGTCGCTGACCACCGTACACTTTGTTACCTACAACTTGCTTGGCATACGAAACCGGGACTCTTCGAACAGCTTGAACCAAGGCTACCGTCACAAGTACAATAAAGAACAATGCAACAAATTCCAAAATGACTAAAAGCATCTGAGGGGCTCCCTTGGCGACAATTTCACCTAGAATAGCACCTGGAAATCTTGCTATAATACCGATCATGATAAGCATTGAAATTCCATTTCCAATTCCCTTATCTGTAATTTTTTCTCCTAGCCACATGCAAAATATCGTTCCAGCGGCTAAGATGATCATTGATGACATCTTGAACATAAATGGGCTAAGAGCTGGATTTATAGCCTCGGCAGGTACATAGGCAGATAAATAACCGATAGATTGTGCCAAACAAATACCGATAGTTAGAACACGAGTTATTTGGCTGATTTTTTTTCTGCCACTATCACCTTCTTTCTGCAATTTCTGGAAATAAGGAACTGCTACAGTCATCAACTGTAACACAATAGATGCTGATATATATGGCATGATGCCAAGAGCAAAAACTGAAGCCCTGCTAAAAGCACCACCTAAGAACATGTCAATCATTCCAAATACGCCACCAGACTGAGAGTCTAGAGCATCTGGATTCACTCCTGGAAGCACTACAAAGGAACCTACTCTGAATATTATCAAAAATCCTAACGTCGTTAAGATTCTGACCCTCAGTTCCTCAATGGTGAAAATGTTCTTTATGGTCTCGAAGAATTTCTTCATTACTCAGTTGATCCTTCTGTTTTTTCTTCCTTTTTACTGTGGGTTTCAATTAGTGTAACTGACCCACCAGCTTTTTCAATTGCTTCTTGTGCCGTTTTTGAAAATCTATGTGCTGACACTTTCAATTTAGCTTTCAATTCTCCTCTTCCCAATATTTTTACCAAATCTCCCTTGGCACACATTCCATTTTCATTGAGGACTTGTGGTGTCACTTCCTTCACCTTTTTATTGTCAACTAGTTCCTGAAGCCTATCCAAGTTAATTGGCTTCAACTCAACCCTATTTCTGTTCTTAAATCCAAACTTAGGAATTCGTCTTTGAAGTGGCATCTGGCCTCCTTCAAAACCGATTTTTCTAGAATAACCGGATCTAGATTGAGCTCCATTGTGTCCACGAGTGGATGTACCGCCTCTGCCAGACCCTTGTCCTCTACCTACTCGCTTAACTTTCTTTGTCGAGCCTTTAGCCGGCTTTAATGATTCTAACTTCATTTTTAGAGCTCTTTAACTTCTATTAAATGCTGCACCGCACTGATCATGCCTGCGATCTGAGGTGTTAATTCCTTTTCTACAGTTCGATTAATTTTTCCAAGACCCAAAGCTTCAATCGTACGCTTCTGCTTATAAGGACGCTTGATAGTACTTCGCACTTGTTTTATCTCAACTTTTGATGCTTTTGCCTGTGCCATCTTATTAACCGTTAAATACTTTATTTAAATCCACGCCTCGTTGTGTTGCCACTGTATAAGGATCTCTCATTTTACTCAATGCGTCAAAAGTTGCTTTCACAACATTGTGTGGATTAGAGGACCCTTTTGATTTTGCAAGCACGTCATGAACACCAGCACTCTCGAGCACTGCTCTCATCGCACCACCTGCAATTACTCCAGTACCGGGAGAAGCAGGTTTTAACAGCACCAATCCTCCACCAAACTTCCCAATTGATTCGTGAGGAACCGTGCCTTTGAAAACTGGTACGCGTACAAGATTTTTCTTAGCATCATCAATTCCTTTCGTAATTGCGTCCGTTACTTCATTGGCTTTCCCAAGTCCATAACCTACCACACCATTTCCGTCTCCCACAACCACGATTGCTGAAAAACTAAATCTACGACCACCTTTCACAACCTTAGCGACCCTTTTGATGGCCACTACGTTCTCTTGAAGATCGATTTCGCTTGCCTTAACTGCTTTTATATTACTCTGTGACATGTCTCGCTTAAAATTTTAATCCCGCTTCACGTGCGCCCTCTGCAAATGCTTTTACTTTTCCGTGATATGGGTATCCGTTTCGATCAAACACTACCTTCTCAACTCCTGCTGCCTTGGCTTTTTCTGCAAACTTCTTTCCTACCTCCTTAGATATTTCAATATTCACAACACTCTTCCCCATTTCTTGAGAAGACGCGGCAGTAATTGTGTGACCTTTCAAATCGTCAATCAATTGAGCATAGAAAGCTTTATTACTTCGGAATACAGACACTCTTGGAATGTCAGCTGTCCCGTTAATCTTCCTTCGGATGCCTTGCTTGATTTTAATTCTTCTATTTGTCTTATTAAAAGCCATATCAGTAATTATTTCGCAGCTGTTTTACCAGCTTTTCTTCTTATTTGCTCGCCTACAAACCGAATACCTTTTCCTTTGTATGGCTCTACTTTTCTAAGTGACTTGATCTTGGCTGCCACCGCACCTACCAATTGCTTATCTATCCCTTCAACAGTTACTCTCGGGTTCTTTCCTTTCTCGGTAAGAGTAGATACTTTAATTTCTTCTGGCATTGCCATGAATATATTGTGAGAATAGCCGAGGTTCAATTCAAGAACACTCCCCTTTGCATCTGCTTTATATCCAACTCCAACAAGCTCCATCTCCTTTTTATATCCTTCCATTACGCCCACAACCATGTTGTTGATGAGCGAACGATAAAGGCCGTGCATTGCTTTGTGTCGTTTCTGCTCCGTAGGCCTCTCCACTGTTAAAGTTCCATCATTTACCTTAGCAGTAATGTCTGGATCAATTTCCTGAGAAAGCTCTCCTTTCGGTCCTTTCACTTTCACCAAAGAACCTTGGACATCAATTGATACTCCCTCTGGTAATTCTATTGGTGCTTTTCCTATTCGTGACATTTCTTCTTAAATTAATAAATATGACAAAGAACTTCTCCACCCACATGCTCAGTACGAGCTTCTTTGTCAGTTATCACTCCTTTGGAAGTAGATAATATCGCTACTCCCAGTCCGTTCAATACTCTCGGCAAATCTCCGGCATGGGCATACTTTCTCAAGCCTGGTTTGCTAATGCGTTCTAAGTGCGTAATCGCCGACTGCTTGTTTTGAGGGTTGTATTTAAGAGCAATCTTGATGATTCCCTGCTTATCGTCATCCTCAAACTTATAATTGCGGATGTACCCTTTGTCCATTAGGACTTTGGTCATCTCTTTCTTAATATTAGACGCAGGGACTTGTACGATGCGATGGTTCGCTTTTATCGCGTTTCTAATCCTGGTCAAAAAATCTGCAATCGGGTCTGTTACCATTGTCTTTTACACTTAAGCCCTTGAAAAAGGGCTGCAAAGTTAATTAAAATATCTCTTTACGAAAATCTGATTTACCAACTCGCTTTAGTCACTCCTGGTATTTTTCCGGCAGAAGCCATCTCTCGGAATGTTACCCTTGAAATACCAAATTTCCTCATGTATCCTTTAGGTCTCCCTGTTAGTTTACATCTATTATGCAGTCTCACTGGAGATGCATTTCTTGGAAGTTTGTCGAGTCCTTGGTAATCACCAGCAGCTTTGAGCGCAGCGCGCTTTTTAGCATATCTGGCTACCATCTTTTCTCTTTTTCTTTCTCTTGCTTTTATGGATTCTCTTGCCATATCAAATTTAGTTTTGAGAAGGTTTTACGAATGGCATCCCAAATGCTTTCAGCAATTCGAAACTCTCCTCATCAGTATTGGCAGTTGTCACAAACGTGATGTCCATGCCAGAAATTTTATTAATCTTGTCAATGCTGATTTCAGGGAAAATAATTTGCTCCTGAACACCCAGCGTATAATTTCCGCGTCCGTCAAATCCCTTCACTTTCATTCCTTGGAAATCTCGAACTCGTGGAAGCGCTACAGTCATCAATCGATCAAGAAATTCGTACATCCTATCTCCGCGCAATGTCACTCGCGCACCAATTGGCATGTCTTCTCTCAATTTGAAGTTTGAGATCGCTTTCTTTGATTTGGTAGCAACAGCCTGCTGACCTGTAATCAAGCCAAGCTCTTCCACCCCAATATCTACTAATTTCTTATCAGCAACCGCTGCACCAATTCCTTTGTTGATCGCAATTTTGGTCAATTTAGGCACCTGCATAACAGAGGTGTAAGAGAATTTATCCTTCAATGCAGGGACAATCTCTTTGCTGTATTTTTCTTTAAGTCTTGGACTAGCCATTCGTGATAAATTCTCCTGATTTTTTTGAAAACCGCTGAAGCTTCCCATCTGAATTCTCCTTACGGCCAATTCGAGTAGCGTCTCCAGATGATGGATCAACCACCATTAGGTTACTTATATGAATAGCTGCTTCAGTTTGTTTAATTCCTCCTTCTGGGTTTGTGGCAGACGGCTTCTGGTGTTTTGTCACCATGTTCGCTCCTTCTACAATCGCTCGGTACTTAGTGGTATTCACCTCCAGCACTTTCCCTGTTATTCCTTTGTCGTTACCAGCGATCACTTTTACAGTATCGCCTTTTCTGACATGGTATTTAATATTCTTACTCATCATTAAAGTACTTCAGGCGCCAATGATACAATTTTCATGAATTGCTTTTCTCTCAATTCACGGGCAACCGGTCCGAAGATACGGGTACCTCTTGGCTCACCATTTTCTGTCAACAATACAGCTGCATTGTCTTCAAAGCGGATATATGAGCCATCTTTTCTTCTAATTTCTTTTTTAGCTCTCACTACCACGGCTCTTGATACCGTGCCTTTTTTGAGGCTACTTGACGAAAGGGCTGACTTCACCGTTACTACGATAGTGTCTCCGATAGAAGCATATCGCTTCTTAGTACCGCCAAGTACCCGAATACAAAGCACTTCTTTAGCACCACTATTATCCGCAACTGTAAGTCTTGATTCCTGTTGTACCATTTTATTTTGCTCTTTCTACAATTTCAACTAGTCTCCAACGCTTGTTCTTGCTCAATGGGCGAGTCTCCATGATGCGGACGATATCTCCGATATTGCTATCATCTGTTTCATCATGAGCACTGAATTTTGACGTCTTGGAGATAAATTTTCCGTAAATCGGGTGCTTCTCCTTTCGCTTCACAGCTACAGTAATGGTCTTCTTCATTTTATTGCTGACCACTTCACCTATACGCTCTTTTCTAAGATTTCTGTCCATCTCTAATTATGCGTTATTAAGTTCTTTTGCTCTAATCTCTGTCCGAATCCGAGCGATCAATCGTCGACTCTCCTTCACTTTCATCGGATTCTCTATTGGAGTGATGCTATGAGCAAATTTCAATTTGCCATAACTTTCCTTTTCAACTACAAGCTTATTTTTAAGCTCTTCTAAGTTCAATCCTCTTATCTCTGAATTCTTCATCTTTATTCAGGTGTATAATCTCTACTCATTACAAACTTCGTTTTGATAGGAAGTTTCTGGGCTGCAAGTCTCAATGCTTCCTTAGCGGTTTCGATATCTGATCCAGCAGATTCGAACAACACCGTACCCGGTCTTACAGGTGCTACCCAATATTCAGGAGCTCCTTTTCCTTTACC
>JAAEPI010000341.1 GCA_024232835.1 Cytophagales bacterium | reverse complement strand
ATTCTAGCATATTTTTTCAATTTTTTTCTCCGAAATTCGAATAGGTATATAATACCCGTATACCCTGAAATGTCGCACAGGGGATACAAATAGAAACTTAGTTGGGTGAATTGGTGATGTCACTTTTTCAGAAACCCCAACTGTCACCCTGTGTCACTTTTTGCAAACCCCTCCCCCTTGCTGGGTGACGTATCCTTTGTGACCGCTCTCTTAGCTAAATCATTCATGAATGGTAATGCATCAGAGATCATGTTATTGTTATTACTTTATTAGCAGATATTCTGTCACTGAGGACCTGGAAATTATCTTCGTGCAGTTCCATATTGTTTTCCAAGGACCACTCAATGATTCTATTGAAGTATTCTTGAAGGAGCCTGCGGTCAATGTCATCAAGTGAAGCTATCTTCCTACTTATCCTGGTATCGTCAGCAAAATTGCTTATTTTGGAGCCACGAATAAATCATATCATTGACATAAATAAGGAAAATAATGGGTCCAAGAACCGTTTCTTGCAGTGCTCTGCTGATAAATCGCATTGGCCAGGATTGTTTGCCATCCACAACCACTTTTTGAGTCCTATTGGGTAGAAATTGCTGAATCATTTTGTAGAGATTACCCTCTGTATCGCATAATCGAGGTAAATAACATCCGTTTCGGCAACATCGAGGTAGTTGTTTATTTAAAAGATGTAGTCCACATGTGCTGAATGAGCTGTGTGATACAGCTATGTTCTTTCCTGAATTCATGTTGTTTCAGGAAGAATAGAGTATATAATACTATTATCATTAAGTTTGTCTAAAATATCATCCCGACCATTTGAAGCTGCAGCTGTTCGCTGATTCGGTCGGCTCTGATCATGCCTTCTCCTTGGGAATGGTGTCCTAAAGCCTATACGAATAGCTGGTTGGACTTTCAACAGAGGTGGTCTGTGGTACTGTCTCTCAGCAGTTTGGGCACGCGCACGGT
>JAAEPI010000340.1 GCA_024232835.1 Cytophagales bacterium | reverse complement strand
GTTGAAAAGGTGGATACCAAGAAAAGCCGATTGCAGAAATCTCCAGCCCGCGTTCATAAAAAGCTGAAGGATGATGCTGTGCCAACCATTTTCCCCAACATGCCAAGTTATTATTCAACAAATAAAACACCTACTGCCAGCACTCGAAGTACAACAACCCATAGCGAAGCAAGACATCAGGGACCATGTATTCATAAAACATTATCGCTGACATTTTGAGTTGAGGGTACAAGTCTCCCATTCATTTTGTGATTAATCAATTGTTGTGGAATGTTGCGCTAGGGCCGTGAGCAGCTTGCAGTGGAAAACAGTATCCTTATGTAAGGAAAATATGCTATGAATATGGTTCCAGCGGTTATTTTCAAGAATGGAGGCCGCCTCTGCGGATTTTCTCAAAAGTGACAATGTCTATTCATTGGCGGAAGTTGAACGACAATTCCAGGAAGAGGAATGCTCAACGCTTGGGTTCAGCATCATTCGCATCGATTCTGCACTACTTTTGGAAAATTCGATGATTGGAAAATTCGATTCCTCCATGAGTTTGCCAAATTTCTTCAACAGTGGAAGGAATCAGGCCACAGAGGATTGACCGCGGAAACTTTTCTGGCAATGAGGCACACCTGCAATGCT
>JAAEPI010000339.1 GCA_024232835.1 Cytophagales bacterium | reverse complement strand
TATGTTTCAGAATGTAAGGGGGCTTGTTCCTTTTAGTTGTCTTGGCAAATCTAATAACATGCCACTAGATGCTGGAAAACTTATGGAATTCCAGTCAAAAATTTACAAGGACAAGCCAGATGTAATTATTCTAACTGAGACATGGCTATCCAAAGAACACTTGGACAATGAGATCCTTCCTGATAACATCTATAAGGTGTATCGAAGGGACAGGTCAAGACAATCTCATCCCCCTGATGCCGAAAACCCAAATAAGTTTCGGAGAAAAGGGGGCGGAGTATTAGTTGCAGTGAAAACTAACATTGATGTTGAAAATGATAAAATTAATGTCAGCTCAAAAGCGGAAATAATATCAATTAGCTTGAAAGCTAATAACATCTGCTATTGTATAACTGCGTGTTATAGGGTTGGTACCCTTGGAGAGCAGAATTTTAAGGAAATAGAGAAGCATCTAAGAGATGTTTCTGCTCGAAAAAAGTTTAAAGCCCACGTTGTTGTTGGCGACTTCAACCTTCCTGACATTAATTGGTCTGAAGGTAGGTCGGCAACACAATTGGGTGGATGCTTTGTAGACCTTTTCAGCGATCTTGGGTTATCACAAATGATAAACCAACCTACTCACCAGAAAGGTAAGATCTTAGACCTTGTATTATCTAATCAGACTGGTGCAGTTGACAATATTGTGGTGATGTCAAAAAATGAAATTTGTTCATCAGACCATTTTGGTATAACCTTCAACCTCAAAATGAATTTTAGGAAAAAGGTTGTGAAGCGTAAAATTTATAATTACAAAAAGGCTAACTGGGATGGGCTGAACACTGATCTGAAAAGAGTAAAGTGGGATGAGCACCTTCGATG
>JAAEPI010000338.1 GCA_024232835.1 Cytophagales bacterium | reverse complement strand
GTAAGCAAGTAAACAATATCACCTCCTATTCTAAAATCGTTAAGTATTTCATGCGACCATACATCATCAATAACTATTAATAGGAGTTACGCATAGTCTCTTGAATTAATCTATATCAAGACAATATGCACCTCCGTTATGGCAAAGGGTTATCACCATTGGATTATCCGGACCTGTCCACCGTTCGAGCATTTTTTTGCTTATTGGCGTATACTTTGCGGTTTTCCAACCAGATGATGCGTTTAGGATGGGCTGAGTCACGATCATCTGTCTCTTAAGATGTGTCTTTACATCTCCAATAGTCAGGGACGGGTTGATCGGATCAGTCATCTTTGATTCCACATCATTTCGCAAGAATTGCAAGCACACGTATGCGAATAGGCAAAGGGCAAAGTGTCGGGTGACCGCTTCAATGCTTCGATGTTGGCAAGCGCTGAAACCCAGGTTTTGTTTGAGGTCACGAAACATTTCCTCAATTTTCCAGCGGCTACGATAGCAGCTGATAACGCCAAAGGTTGTTTCTTTTAAATTGTTGGTGATAAAGTAGGCATTTTGATCCTTTGGCTCCTTTTTTTTACCGTCTTTATCGACTTCATCGACTTCATCGACTTTGAGGAGGCATTCCAAGTAAGGACTCCTGTTGGCATTTTTGATGACCACCAACGTTTGGTCATGTTTTACCCCGTTCAGATAGCCGCTAAATGACTTGGCTCTTAGATTTCTGGTTTTGTAGTTTGTGTAATCTCTGGTTTTAAGTTTAGCTGCTATTTTACGACAGGATAACGCGTTGCCTTTTTGGTTAAATATTCGATTATTTTTGACGGCAGCATAATAGGTGATGCCCAGCCGTTGGAAAAGATTCAGATTTTCTTTGGACACATACCAACTGTCGAAGGTGAGGTAATCAAAAGGCAGGCCGCGCCGTTTAATCCAGTAGATGAGGCAGCGAGCCAGTTCATTTTTGGTGCGATACCGGCGCTTTTTCTCTTTGAGATAGTCACTGTTTTT
>JAAEPI010000337.1 GCA_024232835.1 Cytophagales bacterium | reverse complement strand
GTGTTTTTTACGGTCATCGATATGCATTGACATCTCCCTTGTTGGTGCACTAGTATCCAACCTATGAGACAAGCTGTCAAAGAATTATACGGGATTCCGGGATAATAGTATTATTCCGGAATCCTTCTAATAAACTGTTAACCATTCCAAGGGAAAATCATGAAAAAATCTATTACAAATATCTTATTTATACTTGTGTTCGTTTCGGGAAGTTCTTATGGCTCCGGGTGGAGCTCTACAGGAGAAACAGCAGACCTCAGGGTTTTTGGTGGGGAGTTTGTTTTAGCTACATTGTCTTCTTTGACATCAAGTGACAATCAAGAGAACTGTGGCAACACTCAAAACCCACGGCAATTTAGCTTCTTGCTAGAGGAGATTTATTCTCAGCATTTGTTGTCAATGCTACTATCTGCTGAGATGGGAGGTCGATCAATCCAAGTTTACCTTACAGGAAACTGTATTGGAAATAGGCCGGAAATAAACGGTGTCAGAATAACAGGTTAACAAAGCAAATCACTCAGAAACCAAAACCTACGCTCCTGCGTCGCTACGGTTTCGGTTCTGGTGTTTGCAGCGTTATATGCAAATAGAATTCGAGTGATGATCTTGGAATTTTCAAATAGTAAATTTAAAGATACCGCAACTAACTAAATGAAGTAATATTTCGGATATTAAAATGGAACGGCAGTACATATTTTACCGTACCGGAAAAGG
>JAAEPI010000336.1 GCA_024232835.1 Cytophagales bacterium | reverse complement strand
TAAGAAGGATGGGCTCTCGTAGACTATATAAAGGATGGTTATGATGTCATAGTCAATCATGACTAAGTACATCAAATCCATGGAGGCTCTGCCCTCTTCTCTACATATTTGGGACCCTAGTCCAACCCAGACTGCGATTGAAGAAACTAGAGCCGTGGAGATATATCCTACATCAGCTCTGGAAAGTTCTGATACCATTTCTTTTGTTATCCCTGCACTTGAAAAATACATGCTCGACAAAGTCGATATTATCACCGATTTGAGAGTACTCACAGCTGCAGATGGGAATCCTGTCGAGAATACTAATATTTCGACGGTGCCACACCTTGCAGCTGCACTTTGGCGAAATGTTAATGTAACCATTGGGAATGTAGCCATGTGTCAATCTTTTGACAACTCCTACACGATGTTCAAATTCTGGGATACGGTCCTCCACAATCGAGCTGGAACCCATCCTATTCTCATAGACAAAGAAGGGCTACTTCTAGACTGGGTGCATACTAAAGCGCACTCAGAGGATTTAGTGTGTTTTCCAGCAGAAGAAAATGTAAAACCTATGAATGCAAATGGACAAGAAAGAGCAAAGCGAATCCAGCAAGGCCGTAAAGTATCGCTTATTTCATCATTTGATATTTCAATTTTTAATCAAGACAAGCTACTTCC
>JAAEPI010000335.1 GCA_024232835.1 Cytophagales bacterium | reverse complement strand
CATTGCTGATGATTAGTGATCGTGACAATCGTTTTTTTTTGGAGGAGGAGATTAAAGCTATTACATCACATCATACAACGCTTCGTTTACCCATGAATGGGTTTACGAGACGACAGGATTTGATTGGGATGGTGATGCCTTCTCAAGATGAGGGATCAAAAAAGATGGTTTGGAAAGATGGGGCACTAACCCGATTGGTACAACAGGCACATCATAAATCCAACAATGATTTTTATGTGGTTCTTGATAATATCGAGGGATGTCCTCCTGATTTTAAGGTACAACTTAATGCGATCTTATGGGAAAAGGAAATGGAAATTCCAGAGCAAGGAAAGACATTAAACATTCCTCCCAATGTTCATTTTATTCTGACTATGCAACGTCAATCTTTTGAAAATGTGCAAGATGCTGCATTTATGAATCGTCCGTTGATTCAATTTGTTCCTAACGTTTCAGATGAGGATCTAGCGTCATTACGACATAGATTTGGACTCTCAAAATCAATTTTTGATCAGGTATTCAAACTATATAAACGTTTCCAAATAACGCCTTGGAAACACGATGTGTCATGCTCGGTATATGATCTGTTGGCTGTGCTGGAACGTGTTGCATTACGTACTGCCAATGCCGAGACAGTT
>JAAEPI010000334.1 GCA_024232835.1 Cytophagales bacterium | reverse complement strand
TTCATTTCGGTAGTGAAGAATTGATAATTGTTCTTGCCATTATGCTTTGCTTGATACATTGCAATATCTGCGTTTTTAACTAACTCTTCTGCACTGACTCCATTCGATGGATACAGGCAGATGCCAATACTTGCACCAATTGTATACTCTCCATTTAACAGAAAAAATGGTTCGGTAAGTGATTTTAGGATTTTCTGTGCAACAATTGCAGCGCCACGAGATGTCGAAATATCAGAAAGAATCAATGTGAATTCATCACCACCCAACCGGGCAATGGTATCAGATTTACGTGCACAATCTGAGAGTCTTTTCGCAACATCTTGAAGCAGCTGATCTCCTACCGCATGTCCCAAAGTATCATTTATATATTTAAAACGGTCCAAATCAAGAAATACTATTGCAAGCTTTTCGTCATTTCGTTTTGATTGTGCAATAGAATGATCAAGGCGGTTAAAAAACAGACTACGGTTGGGAAGTTGTGTTAACGGATCAAAAAACGCTTTTTTCTCCAACAGTTCTGCCTGCTCTTTAACAGTTGATTTGCTTCTGTAGAGATCTGCAAGTACACGTACCTTGCTTATCAGAATTTCCGGTTCTATCGGTTTGGACAAATAATCAACTGCTCCAGCCTCATACCCCTTGTTTATAAATTCCTTGTCTTTATTTAGTGCTGTAACAAAGATAATTGGAATATTTCTGGTGATTTCGTTCTTTTTCATAAGATTGGCTACTTCAAAACCATCCATTTCCGGCATTTGAACATCCAGGATTACCAATGCAAACTCATTTTCTACAAGAAATCCAAGGGCTTCATTTCCTGAATATGCTTTTACCATATTCAGATCCAGGTCTTCCAACGTTGCTTCCAGGGCAAGAAGATTTGCAGG
>JAAEPI010000333.1 GCA_024232835.1 Cytophagales bacterium | reverse complement strand
GGAATCAGCAAATAATTGATTGCCACCAAAACAACAACGGCTGTGATCTGATAAACCAATGCCCAAATGTTATATCTAGAAAAAACTAAAATCTCCTGCGAAAATGAGAAAACCATTCCTGTCAATTTTGCCAGACATACAAACACTATCAACCAGAATCCTGATGTAAACCTCTCTCCTTGAGGAATAAAAATAAATAGGTCGTTGATGTTGGTCAATATGCCAATAAAAAGTAATCCGCCGAATACTGACAATGTAATTGATCCCTTTTCATACAGTCTGTTGACTTTAGATAAATCCTCATCTTCCATTGCCTTTGAGAATTGTGGGGCAAGGACCTTAAGCATATTCCGTTTTGGAATTTCCACAATAATTCCAATAATGAAACACGTCGCGAAGATACCATTGGCCTCATCGCCAATCAGAGATGAAACCTGTATGTAGCCAATGTTATTGATCATAGCATAACTGCCCGCTAGAAGCATAGAATAGCCTCCAAAACTTATGATTCTTCTGAGAATACCCTTATCCAATATGTTGAATGGTACAGAGAGTCGAAATCCTTGTTTGATTAGTAAATAAACCAAAAGAGCTGTCAGCGAAATCACATATGTGAACCCTAGCCCTTGTACTGCAATATCAAATGACCAATAATCCAAACCGTAACCACCCACTAGTACGATTGATGCAACACGTAAGAAAATATCGCGAAGAAAACTGGGAACAATAATTTTCATAAGCGATTTGCAAAAGGCGTATATCAGGTCGAAAAGACTATTACAAACAATAATGATTGCGGTAATGGTCAGATATTGTACATAGTCTGCTGCATTTTCTTCAAACAGTCCAACAATTACATTTTTTAAGACAAAGCCCAATAGCAATACTGCTGAATTGACAATAATGGTCACAGAAACCAAAAATGTGAAAAACTGGTTTATTGTTCCTGCATTCTTAAATTGAGGGAAGAATTTGATAACCGACCCAGTCATTCCCGCAGTACATAATGGAGCAATTAACATCGCATTTGCTGTCACCAAATTGAATATTCCAACCTGGGACAAATCCAGAAACTCTGGCCGTACATATAATGTGTTTATATAACCTATGATAACCCCAAGATATGCAAGGGCAGTCCCTATCAAACTTTGCCTGACAATTCCCATATAGGCGAATTACAATAAAAAACAATGGAATACAATATTTATCTGTTGAAGCCCTATGGGGCATTATCAAAATCAGTATTCAATCATTAGTAATGAACGATACATTTGTTTTATCTGCACAGGACTAAACCCCACCCTTCTAAAATCTCCATAAGGTGTGTTGTTGACATCCACTAAATAAATATTCTTGCTCCTTCTTTCTCTAATCACATCAATCTCCCCATAATCCAATTGTAGGCGTTTAACGAACTTTAGCATCTTTCCTCTTTCCTCTTTGCTAAACTCATCTTCAAGCCACCGAATTTCCTTGCTTATAGAACCCGCCGATTGTGTTTCAAACCGCCCTTTCAGTTGAAAAATACGGCAACACGGAAAAATTTCTTGCTTGAAAACGTATACTCTTTGATCAATAAAATAACCGTGTTCATCTAAGTTATCAATTAATCGAACATAAACCGACTGATCATTAACCTCTTTTATTGGGTGCTGGTGAATAATAAAAGGTGTGTTATTGGCCGTGTGCCCAGCTCCTCCAGGAGTTCCCCCATCCTTTTCAAGAAATTCACCTTTATAGGTCAGTGGATTAATAATAAGGCTTGTTCCAAAAATTTTCTTATGTAAAGTGTCTAAAGCTAGTTTATTGATGTTGCCCAAATTGGCATTAATAATGGGAATTTCTGTAACTGGATTAGCCTCTCTTCCAAAAGGTTCCCACTTGATTATTCTTTCATAATTTTCTCCCTCGATATAGGGAACGAAAACAATCTTCTTTCCCTTAACCAATCTCAAAAATTTTGCCTTGTACACTTTACCTCCTCTGAAGTGATCATAATCTCCCACAATACCCACGCGATATGAATTCTTAAATACCAGGAAAATGCCAGATAGCAAATCCTGCATCTTCAAACGGAAAAACAATACACGACGGGCCTAAATTTTTTTCGATGTAATTCTAGTATAAAGAGATATATGTTTGCTGGGTGTCATTAATAAAATGGATAATTGTCATGTTCTGCGAATCGTTTTCGATTTCCCACGTTACAATCAATCCGCCAAATATAGCCATTGATGCACATTGCAAAACATCTATATTTAAGCCTTAATTTCAAATTCTAATGAGAAAGCTCCTTACTTCAATCCTACTTGCGACATTATCCATTTCATTTGGTCAGTCCATTGCTGATTTCACCTCCTCTATGAGGAAACTTGATGGTTATTTCACTTTCTACTATGATGAAGGAGCTGGACGGGTTTTCTTGGAAGTTAAGAATCTTGATCAGGAGTTTCTCTATGTGAATTCTCTTGCTGCCGGAATTGGATCGAATGACATTGGGCTGGATCGAAATCAGCTTGGAGGAGAGCGTGTCGTGAAATTTGAAAAGTACGGATCAAAGCTCCTTCTAGTACAACCCAACCTCGATTATCGGGCGATCAGCAACAATCAAGATGAGGTGAATTCTGTGACTGACGCTTTTGCAAAATCGGTACTGGCGGGATTTGAGATATCACTTTCAAATGAGGAAATACATCTTATTGACATTACAGATTTTTTGCTCAGAGATTCACACGATGTTTCAGGAAGGTTGCGAGGAAATAATCAGGGAAGCTATTCCATAGATAAAAAGCGATCTGTGATTTATGACAAAGGACTTTTGAATTTCCCGAAGAATTCTGAGTTTGAAGCATTGCTAACCTTTGCGGGAGAGCCGAAAGACTGGAACATCCAATCCGTGACTCCAACGGCCAACTCAGTGACAGTTCGCACCCACCATTCATTTGTTGAATTGCCGAATAATAAATACACACCACGTGTGTTTGATCCACGATCTGGTTTTTATCCCATGTCCTATCAGGACTATGCCACGCCAATTGAAGAACCTCTTGTTAAGCGATTTATTTATCGACATAGGCTCGAAAAAAAGGATCCAAATGCAGCAGTGAGCGAAGCGGTTGAACCAATCATTTATTATCTGGATCGAGGTGCTCCTGAACCGATTCGTTCTGCGTTGATGGAGGGTGCAAGTTGGTGGAATCAGGCATTCGAAGCTGTTGGTTACAAAAATGCTTTTCAAGTGAAAGTATTACCAGATGGCGCGCATCCGCTGGATGTTCGCTACAATGTGATCAATTGGGTGCATCGCTCTACCAGAGGTTGGTCGTATGGAAGTTCCGTTTCCGATCCCAGAACTGGAGAAATCATTAAAGGACACGTTTTACTTGGATCCCTGCGTGTTCGTCAGGATTTTCTGATTGCTACGGGATTGTTGCAACCGTATGAAAATGGTACCGAAGTATCTGGCGAAATGACAGAAATGGCTTTAGCGAGATTACGCCAATTAGCTGCTCACGAAGTAGGGCACACGATTGGGATATCTCACAATTTCGCAGCGAGCGTGAATGGACGAGCCTCCGTGATGGACTATCCGCATCCGTACGTGAAAATGGATGGTGCTGGAAATATAGACTTGAGCGAGGCTTACGATGACAAAATTGGCGCTTGGGACAAAGTGACCATTGCCTATGGTTACAGTGATTTTCCTGAAGGAGAAAACCCTGAAAAGTTAAACAGTATTTTGAATGATGCTTTTTCGTCAGGATTGAAATACATAACCGATCAGGATGCAAGACCCGCAAGCGGTGCTCATCCTGGTGCACATCTTTGGGACAATGGAGCAAATCCTGCTGATGAGCTCAATCGAATGATGAAAATCCGACGAAAAGTCTTGGATAATTTCTCTGAAAAAGCAATTAAAGAGGGCATGCCAATGTCTTCAATTGAAGAGGTGCTCGTGCCAATGTACTTGTTTCATCGTTTTCAAGTAGATGCCACGTCAAAGGTGATCGGCGGAGTTGAGTACACTTACGCTGTAAAAGGAGATGGGCAGCCGGTTAGAAAGCTCATTTCTTCGCTGGATCAAATGCAAGCGCTAAATGCATTGCTTGAAACATTGGAACCACGCGCATTAGAATTATCCGATGAGTTAATCAAAATGATTCCACCTCGAGCGTTTGGATATCCAAGAAGCAGAGAAATATTCCAATCAAAAACGGGGGTAGCCTTTGATCATTTGGCTGCCATAGAAACCGCTGTGAATCTTCCGCTAAGATTTATTTTCAATGTTGATCGGGCAAACAGATTGCTCATGCTAAAAACAGAATCCGGATCTCAACCAGGGTTTGATGCTATTTTAGACAGAACTATCGGAAAAATTTGGGCAAGTAAAACTGGAACCATCCAGCACATTGTCCAATCACAAATGCTCGAGTACTTAATGAGACTTGCCGCCAATGATAGAGCCTATGATGATGTGCTAGCAATTTGTTATGATCGGTTGAAAAAGCTGCAGTCGAAAATCAGAGGTAAAGAATTCAAAGAAGATCCCTTTTACTCCTATGTTGATATGAGGATTAGTCAATTTCTTGAGGACTCAGAGGAATTCAAAGCTAAGCCTGTGATCAAAGCCCCTGATGGGTCGCCGATAGGAAGCTGTGATTTTTAGCTCTGATGCTCCGGCCTTAATAAATCATTCACCGTTTTCACTGGGTTAAAGGTGATTAATGGAACTTCAACAAAAATAGTGTTCCAGTCTGCCATGCTTCCATTCCAAAGCCCTGGGAGTTCCAAAGCTTTAATGGGCTGTCCATTGTGCGATTTTTTAGAAATGAAGCCTGTTTTGGGGTCTCTGTATTCCAAGAGATTAAATTTCTTCCCTTTGAAGTCCTTAACACCACACACTAAATCCACTGGATTAAAATGCGTGGATTGCTTGAATATGTGTTCTTGTTCTGGATCAGAATGATCGACCTGGGCAGACTCCACAATCTGAAGGCTTTCAATCCCATTCGCAGATTTGACCCAAAATGGCCCCCCTCCTGGCTCTCCCTGATTTTTTACCATTCCACAAACACGTATCGGACGATTGAGCTTCCTTGCTACTTCAGCGTTTGATAATGTCCCTTTAAGTCCCAACCTCTCAAGCAAATCCTTTCCCTCTTCCAATATGTTTTCCCCTGAATCATTACGTTTGAGCAAATTGAATACCCTTTCTTGGTAGTCCAAAAGAACACCACCAAGAATTTTTTTGAACTTAATCGTCTCGCTTTTTAGGCGATCAGGAACCACATTATCTATGTTTTTAATGAATATCAAATCAGCATCAAGTGCATCAAGATTCTCTAACAAAGCCCCATGTCCCGCAGGCCTGAAAAGCATATCTCCATTTGGATCCTTAATTGGCACATTATTCAAATCCACCGCCACAGTGTCTGTCCTTGAATTTTGTGTGCTAAAGGAAATTTCGAAATTGGATGAGAATTGTGTGCGTGCTTTTTTAACATGAGTCTTGAAATCTTCAAGATGCTCTTGAGACACGGTAAAATGGATTTTAATTTTTTCCTGCTTCTTGGCATAGCCCAATCCCTCAGCTAGATGCTCTTCTGCTGCCGAACGGGCGAACCCATCATAGGCATGAAATTTAAGAAGTCCTTTTGGCTGTCGATCTATTCTCATCATTTCAAATAATTCTTCCAAAACCTTGATCTCCGTAGATTCCCTTATGTCAAACGGAATCTCACCGATATTCTCAAAAAAAATTTTGGAAGATTCATTTGATAAGCTCTCATTTTTAAATGATAGCAAATCCTTGAACATTCTTGTTGCTGCGCCTGAAGCAGGCACGAATTTTTGAACCGTCATTTTTGAAAGACCATAGGTTTTCTCAAATCTGGCCAAATCCTTATGGCTGAGAAATTCTAGACCAGAACCAATAACGGCCTCAGAACTAAGGATATAAGGTGAAATTCCCTCTCGGAATATTCTTAATTGCGCGTCTAAACGGCTATCTCTGGAATCAGACATGATATTAGTTTCGGCAAATATGCATTGAAGCCTTCAATTGATCTACTTATCGAGAAGGGGTTTTTGGTTTAACAAATACTTCCCTACATTTGACAAAACTTACACTCTTTAAACCACCATGTTTTATGTCAGCTGATTTGGTCAAATTTGCTCCTACTTTTTATGGTCTCTCTCTTGTACCCGAAGAAATTTGGAGAGAATACGGTTACGCTCTTTTGTGTATTGCTGGAGCCGATGGAGAAGTTTCTGATCCAGAACTTGAATGGCTTACGGTAGATCTCGCTGGCTTTTTGAAAGTTGATGAAGAAATTATTGCCGATTGGGAAGATTTTGATTTTGACAATGGTGACTTAGAGGAAATCTTCTTTTCGTTGAGACACATAACCTTTGCCAACTTCAATAAGTTGATATTATATGATGCGATAAGAATGTGCGGTGCTGATGGCGATTATGCTGAGGAAGAAAAATCTCAGGTGTCAGATGCGGCCAAAATTCTTCAGGTTTCCAAAGAAGCTTTAGTATCAATAGAGGCACTTGTAGATTTGGAACAAGCTTCAGACAAGCTTCGTTTCACCGTGCTTTAGCCGTAAATTTTGTTCAAAACTCCCGCGAGTCGAATTCCTGCCTGAAGTAATCGTTCGTTGACCAATGCAATATTATCATAATCGTAACGATAATTGATTTTTCTTCCTTCAGGAAGATCGTTATAGACTTGCTGTCTATGATTCATCGATTCCTCTGCCCAGCTCATTGCGGGAGAACTTTGCCAACCGGTGATTTGTTGATCACTGGCATAATCAATCCACTCGGTATATTCAGTATAGCCATACTTTTGACTATCAATTATTCCACTATCCCAAACCCTATGGAGGTTAGACTGAGACCAGAAATATTCAACATCGATATCATTTCCGCCTTTGTCTTCGCCATTTCCTACATGCATGGGTTGATGAATATCTCCAATCAAATGAACCAAACATTTCAAGGCAAATGCCTCGTCCACATCCGAAAAATTCTTTGATCCAAGTTCATCAATCAATCTGTTGATAGTTACATAAATGTCTCCTTGATCTGGAGTTCCAGCCTCCTCATACGTCTGGCCATCAGGAATTGTCATATAGTGCCAAGGGGTCATGTGGTTCTTGGTATTATCTGATCTGATGAAATCCATAAACGTACTAACCTCTGCAAGGGTCTCGTTCTTTAGAATTTGGTCAATACTTTTTTTGGCTTTTTTTGTAAGATGTCGTTCAGCTATCAAACCAACTATTCGATCGCCTGATGGTCCCCAACTATATGTTGATATTGACAATAAAAAAACGGATAGAAATATGGTTGCTTTTCTCATATGGTAAAACTAATACCTCTTAGTAATGATGCAAAGAAAAGGCGTGCCCGAGAATCGGAACACGCCTTAATCACCAACCTAACCTAAAAGAAAGTTCTTAAGCGAAGAGCAAATCTTGCTTTCATCATCACTTCTAATTCCTTTAACTCATTTCTTATAAAATTGTTGCTATATAAAAGTAAAATAATCCTAGAAAAACACCTCACATCACCCCAGCCTTCTTCTACTTTTGCAATTCTTACTTCAAACAACAGCAT
>JAAEPI010000332.1 GCA_024232835.1 Cytophagales bacterium | reverse complement strand
CAACCTGCTTGGTATTCAGGAGCAGGCATTAATCAGTGAGCAAAACAAAATACTTTTTGATAAACATAGAGCGGGTAAGTCAAAACAGCCTTTGGCTCCTGAACCTCAGTATTTAATTGATCAGGAGGATGTTGAAACCATTGACATTCTCAAAATAATTGAGTTTCAGGAAAGAGAGAGCATCCGGGTTCTTGTCAATTACGGAAAAGAGACTATTCAAAACCATGATCTGGAAGAAGTCAAGCTCATTGATTACTTCTTGTCAGAGGCAGACGAAATTCAATTCACCAACCCGACTTATCGAAGGATTCTTGATATATTCAAAGAGCGCCTGAAAGAAGGTGAAATTATCGATGGCTCCTACTTAGTTGCAACAGGTGATGAAGATATCAAGCAAACCGTGGTAGACTTACTGGCGCATCCGTATGAAGTAAGTGCAAATTGGAATGAAAAACACAGCATACATGTTCCCAAGGAGATAGAACTTTTGAAGGATGTGACATTCACAAACATTCTTCGTCTAAAGTTCAGAATCATCCAGCAGCTAATAGATGAAGAAAATAAAAAATTGAAAGGAATTTCGGAAACTAGTGAGGTGGATAGAATGTTAGACGAAATCAATGATTTAAAGAAAATTGAAATGGATATTGCGGGTATACTTGGAAATGTAACGGTGAAATAACATCCACCTTGAGGACGTGATTAATACGGATTCATTGCGACCTTTGAAAACCAATTTGCAGACACTTGAAATAGTATGTTAGATAAAATAGAAGATGCCATTGATGATATCAGGAAGGGTAAAATCATAATTGTTGTAGATGATGAGGATCGCGAAAATGAAGGCGATTTTATCTGTGCAGCTGATAAGATTACTCCAGAGATAGTCAATTTCATGTCAAAGGAGGGGCGAGGGTTAATCTGTGCACCACTGGTTGAAGAGAGGTGTGAGGAACTGGAGCTAGACTTAATGGTGGGTAAAAACACGGCTCTCCATGAAACACCGTTTACAGTTTCGGTGGATTTAATAGGTAATGGATGTACTACTGGCATATCCGCATCTGATCGGTCAAAAACGATTGAGGCGTTAGCTGATCGAAAAACGAAACCTGAAGATCTTGGTCGACCGGGACATATCTTCCCACTTAAGGCCAAGCAAGGAGGTGTTCTCCGTCGTGCTGGACATACTGAGGCTACCATAGACTTTGCACGCATGGCCGGACTTTCACCTGCAGGTGTTTTGGTGGAAATACTAAGGGAAGATGGCACCATGGCTCGTTTGCGTGATTTAAGGATTATCGCTGATAAATTCGATTTGAAATTAGTCGCAATCAAGGATCTCATTTCGTACCGAATGGAGCATGAATCCTTGGTAGAAGAGCAAATCAGTATAAACCTACCAACCGAATGGGGAAATTTTAAACTCACGGCCTTCGAGCAAGTCACTACTGGAGAGAAACATTTGGCCCTAACCAAAGGTGAATGGAAAGAAGGTGATCCTGTACTAGTAAGAGTTCATTCATCATGTGTAACCGGAGATATTTTTGGCTCTTGCAGATGTGATTGTGGCGCACAGCTTCACGCCGCAATGGACATGGTGGAAAAAGAAGGCAAAGGTGTTGTATTGTACATGCATCAAGAGGGAAGAGGTATCGGGTTGTTGAATAAATTAAAGGCTTACAAGCTTCAAGAAGAAGGCAGAGATACTGTTGAAGCCAATCAGGAACTGGGATTTCAGGCTGATGCACGAGATTATGGAGTAGGTGCGCAGATTTTGAGGAAAATGAATGTTTCTAAGCTTAGATTGATCACAAACAATCCGAAAAAACGTGTTGGCTTGATGGGATATGGCTTAGAAATTGTAGAAAATATTGCCATCGAAATTGATCCTAACGTTCACAATAGGAAATACCTCGAAACCAAGCGAGACAAAATGGGGCATACTATTTTGAAAGAAATTATTGAATGAAGAAACTGTTTTTCATTTGGCTATTAACCATCTCATTTATAAGCTTATATGGGCAAGAATTTTCATCCGAAATATTCCATGAAGGTTTTTTAGTAACCACTAAGAAGGATACAATCAGAGGTGCATTGAAATACGACATGCAATCGAATATTGTATACATCACTGACAGAGGAACCCTCAAAACATTTTCAAGCCATAAAATTTTCTACTTTGAAATATTTGATGCCGCAGTTGACAATTACCGTCAATTTTATTCACTACCCTACAAAGTAAGTATTGGATACAAAATTCCAATTCTATTCGAGCTACAGTACGAAGGCCCGTTTTCTTTGATGACCAGAGAAGCAATCATTCAAGAAGCCGTTTCAAGCACGGCTACATACTGGGGTGGTTCAACCACTCGCTTACGGTTAATTTACTCGTATTATTTCGTCAATAAAGAGGGTGAAATGGTATTCTTCAGTGGTAGGAAAAAAGAACTAATGGAAATCATGAAGGACAAATCGAAATATGTGAAGGAGTATATCAAAGAATACAAACTTCAAGTCGATGAAATTCACGATCTTATCCGTGTCACGGCCTTTTACAATTCTATTTAACATCCAATGTCAAAACCTTTGATTCTCGTGTCTAATGATGATGGTATCACCGCTCGTGGTATTAGAAAACTTGTTGCACTCATGCAGCAACTAGGCGAAGTGGTAGTTGTGGCGCCTAACAGCCCTCAGTCTGGTAAGGGGCATGCAATTACAGTTGGCGATACGCTAAGGCTCAGTCGGAGCAATATATTCGAAGGAGTGCAAGCATATGAGTGCAGCGGCACTCCGGCTGATTGTGTGAAGCTGGCAAAGCATCATGTCCTTAAGGATCGACGACCAGATCTGGTAGTTTCTGGAATTAATCATGGTTCTAATAGCTCGATAAGTGTCCTCTATTCGGGCACTATGAGTGCGGCGATAGAAGGCGCTATTGAAGGGTTACCTTCCATAGGGTTCTCATTATGTGATTTTGATGTCAAAGCAGAAATGGATCATGGTGAGGAGTTCATATTGAAAATAGCCAGACAAACATTAAAAAATGGAATCCCTAAAGGGGTTGCTTTAAATGTGAATATCCCCACAAAACGAAATGAACCAATCCAGGGTATTAAGGTTGTAAGGCAAGCCAATGCCAAATGGGATGAGGAATTTGACGAACGCACGGATCCCTATGGGCGAAAGTACTATTGGATGGTTGGGAATTTTGTTAATCATGATACAAGTGAGGATAACGACGAATGGGCCCTCGCAAATAATTACATTTCCATCGTTCCTTGTCGGTTCGACATGACAGCACATGCTGAGATAAATCAGCTAATCGACGGATGGAATATGTGAGGTTTTTGGTAGATTATCAATTAAATTAATTCACCAAAATATTTTTCAAATGAAAAAAATTCCTAATTAGTTTATTGGCACTGACTGTCAGCGTCGATTCTCTTATTGCTCAAGATGATGTAGCATCACTATCAGCTAATGTTCCTCCTAAGAAAGAAACTTTAACGGAGAAAGTTCAGAGATACGAGACAGCTGGATACCAAATTGGGGTAAATGTTACCAATCCAGATCTATCCTTTGGAATTCTAAATTCTGGATTAACTCCAACGGTTAAGCCAAGTTTGACTGCTTGGGTTTTAGATTTTGATAAAAACAGGGAGTCAGAAGAGGTTTGTTCATGTTTTAATAAAACCGAAGAAATCGCTAACCGACTCAATGCTCGTTTTGGGACAGACGTATTTGTGGCAGTAGACGTTTCGAAAATGCCTGAAAGTACCGCTATGTTTTTAGGCAATGCAGTTGGTAAAACAGCTGATTGGTGGGAAACTAAATTTAAAAGTGTCATTCACCTGGCAACAAGTAATACGTACTGGATGACAAAAGATGATGATAAAAGATACGCAACCTACGATATGACATTTACACTAATGTGGGTTGAATATGTAAATGAAAAAAATGGTAAGCAAAAATTCATTGTTCAAACCACAGCACAGGTTTTTAATGAGGATTATGAAGTAGCATGGGATGACTCGGATGAAGACTGGCCAACTCCAACCGAGACTACTCTCGCATTTGTCAAAGAAAACATAGGTGGACCGACTGATGAAGAATTGAATGTTGCCTTTGAGACAAGTTTTAAAGAGAAAATGGACAAATTTATGGACAGGGTTTAAAAGAAGAAATAACCTATCGATTATAGACCTCACCGTTCATAGGTCATAATATCCGCAAATAATAAACCCTTTCTCTTACTAGAGAAAGGGTTTATATCTTTGTAGGGAATAGAATTAGTGAAGTATGAAAAAAATATTATTTGTCCTTGTATTTGGCATTTCATTACTCACACACGCCCAAGAGGAGCCACCTAAGAGTTGGTTTACTCTGGATTCGGAGAGCGACCAAACGCAGGGAGTAAGTGCCGACAAAGTGCATGAAATGATGACAAGTAAAAAGTCAAGAACGGTAATTGTTGCTGTTATTGATACAGGTGTTGATATTGAGCACGAAGATTTACTTGGAAAGATATGGCTGAATGAAGACGAAATTCCAGAGAATGGAATTGATGATGATAAGAATGGGTACATAGACGATGTGAATGGTTGGAACTTCATTGGGAATAAAAATGGAGAGAATGTGGTGTATGACACCTACGAGCTTACGAGAGAATACATTCGCCTAAAGCCAATCTATGATGGCTTGGATGTTGTCTCAAAAAATAACAAAGATGATTTTGAGTATTGGACACAAGTAAAAAATGAATTCACAACAGCCTCTTCAGAGGTAGCCGAGGGGTATGATTTCTATTATAACTTGAGAGGTAACGTCATACGTTTCAACTCCCTTTTATTAGCATATCTTGATACTGAAGCCCTTACGCTGGAAGATGTGAAGGCAATTGAATCAAGTGATAAGACCATTCAAAAAGCAAAAGAAAGCATGACTTTTGTTTTGTCGAAGCTGAGTAAGGATGGGATGGAAGAGATTGTAGTACAATTAAACAAGGGAGTAGACTACTTTGAAGATCAGGCGCTATACAAATACAATCCAGCATACAATAGCAGAGAAATTGTAGGAGATGATTGGAGCGACCCTTATGAAATTGGTTATGGCAATAATAATGTGGAAGGCCCAGATGCTAGTCATGGAACACACGTTTCGGGTGTCATTGCCGCCTTGAGAGACAATGAATTGGGAATCAGGGGGATTGCAAAGGATGTAATGATCATGCCGATAAGAGCGGTACCACAGGGGGATGAGCGAGATAAAGACGTGGCAAATGCTATCAGATATGCAGTTGATAATGGTGCTCATATCATAAATATGAGTTTTGGAAAGCCATTCGTTTATCGAAAAAATCTTGTCGATGAGGCCATAAGGTATGCAATCAAGAATAATGTATTAATGATTCATGCGGCTGGGAATAGTAGTAAGAATCTTGATGAATCCAATAATTTCCCGACACCCATGCTTACCAAATCTGAGCGAGCGACTAATTGGTTAGAAGCGGGAGCCTCAAGTTGGGGAGATGACGAAAATTTTGTTGCAAGCTTTTCAAATTATGGTAAGAGCTCGGTAGACATATTTGCACCAGGGGTCAAGGTTTATTCAGCTATTCCAGATAGCGAATATAAGAGCATGAGTGGAACCAGCATGGCAGCTCCTGCCACTGCAGGAGTAGCGGCCGTTGTGATGTCTTATTTTCCTGATCTGACTGCCGAAGAAGTTCGTTCAATACTAAAACAATCTGTCAGGAAGTTTGGAAGCCTAAAAGTCAATAAACCGGGTACAGATGAGATGGTGAAATTTTCTGATTTATCTATTACAGGAGGGTTAGTAAATGCTGTTGAAGCCGTGAAGCTGGCGCGACAACTGAGTAAAGAGTTTCAGGCTAAAAGATAAAATCCTGCTCAATGATCTTTACCATCCTATTCCTATTAGGATGGTTTTTTATGTCCTCGCATTGGGAAGATTTACTATTTATCATCTTAGTTTTGAATTCATGAAATCAACCCACCTGATGAAGCATTCAATTTCCCTTCTCCTGATACTCATTTCAGTTCCCCTCTTCGCGCAAAAGGACTTTGGGGATTACCTCGATGGGCTCGATAGAGCTGGAGCTTCTTCACTTGCAGAGTTGTCGAATGAGCTTTTGAAGCCTGAATACAAAGAAAGTTTAGAAACCAACTCTTCGCTGATTGAAGCCTACATCGAAGAGGCACAATTATGGCTGTTCTTTTCTGATGCTGACCTGGAAGCCTGGAAGACCAGTATTGTCTATTTATTAGATCTTGGGTATAAGATGAATGACTATGACAAGGAAAAAGGGGAACCCCTATTTCATCTTACATCCGGCATTTGGACAGGACTGACCACAGATAGTATTTCAAATCAATATGTGCTAAATACTTCCTTGTTTGAGCTTGGTGGGCGTAGTGATGTGGAAGTGGACGGAGGAAGTCATTTAGATTGGGTTTTACAAGAAGAAAGTTTGGAGAGTCCATTGCTAGAAGCCTACATGGAAGATTTCAAAACTTGGTCATTAAAGAGAAAGCGAGATTGGTTGTTTTTATTTTTTGAAAAGGATATAGATCCTGTCTCAGAAGAGATGGTTACCAAACTGCTTAGCTCCGAATATTTTGATGTCAATCTTCGTTCGAAAAATGGCAAGAGGAACTTATTTGATACTGCCGTGAAAGCTGGAAATTATACTGGAGCCTCTGCATTAATTAAAAATGGATTCAACGTTAACATTCGTTGCTTTGATTGCAATGGTGAAACTCCACTACATGTGTTAGTTAGTCTTGAAGACCCTAGTCTTGATGAAGAATTTGTAACTGACTTAATGACGCAGCTCTTATCGAATGGAGCTGATCCTGACCTTCGGGATATGGATACCTCGACACCAATTCACTTGGCCATTAAATCAAAGAATACTCAAGCATTTGAGCTATTTATGCAAGACGAGGTTGAGTTTACTCTGAACCTGGTTGACGACAAGGGTCGTAATTATGTACAGTACTTTGAAAAGTATTGGACGGATAATCGAGAAGATGATTTTCTAATTATGCTGATGAACAAGACGGAACTCAAACCAAGACCAACAAAGGAGGAGATCAAGAAAATTAAAGAAGACGAAAAAGCGAAAAAAGCTGCCGATAAGAATGCGAAGAAGGATAAGAAGAAGAATTAAGAAATAGTTCGGCATTATTTGTTGACATGGTTGGTTTGGTTAAAAATGTTGTAATTTGATATTTACTCAAATCACCAGCTATGAAATCAATATCCCTTTTACTCTTTGCATTCGTTCTTTTCGTAGGTTGTGGTTCAGAAACCACATATACTCAAATAGAGAATCTACTTATAGATATTGACAATGATGGTCAGGACGATTCGATTGTTTTGAAATTGGAAGAAGGCGTAGATTCTCTTGATTTCACCAGAGTTACCATCAACATGAGCAATGGTAATACGGCAAGTTTCGATAATCCGGATGGATGGGGAAAATACAGTACCTACGATGAGAAATACACATTTGAGAAGGATAATTTGTTGTCATCTAAGTTGGCCTATTCCCATGTGGGCTATTTTTTTAATCGCCACCAAACGCTCCAATGCAATTGTAAAAAAAAAATTGAATCTTTTCAAAGAAAACGGTTGATTATTCTTCCGTTTTGTCTAAAAATACCTAGAAGTGGGTAGATATGCTGGAATCAGAGTCCCTTGCAGGTGACTCTGGTTGGGGTGTATGTCTATAGTCGATTCACCGACGAAGAACGAGTCGTTGTTATTATCAACAATGGCGATGATCAAATCATCGACTTGACAGACCGATATGCTGAATTGCTAGGCGAATACACCAAAGCAAAGGATGCGGTATCCGGTGTAGAATATGGCGATTTGTCGTCGATCTCAATCAAGGAAAAATCAGCCTTAGTTCTTGAATTGAAGTAGAAGGCTTCCTTTCGTGCCCAGATTCACAAGGAAATATTTGAATTTTATTGACTAATCAAAATCATTCCTTCAATTCCCGAAAGGTCAACGGAAACCTTACCATTTGTGACATTGTAAACTTCTCCAGTCAGAGCGTTCGCATAGGTTTTAGCTGTAGCATCGACTTCAATTTTCTGGTCTTGTTCAGATCGATTGAAAAGAGCAATAGCCTCTTTTTCTTCAGATTTTCTTGAGTAAGCCAGCGTCATTTTTTCATCATTCGCTTCTATGAATTCTAATTCGCCATATGCGAGTACAGGATTCTCTTTTCTGATGCTGATGACTTTTTTATAGTAACCCAACAATTCGCTATTTATTGAAATGGTATCTGCAGGAGTACTTCTTTCCTTGAATGCTCTGGCTTGCTCAGGTTCAAAATCGATATCATCCCACCAAAGTGGTTTGCGACAATCCGGATCATCCGCTCCCCACATTCCCATTTCGTCTCCATTCCAGATGTGTGGAGATCCAACGAAGGAAAATTGATGAAGTAAGAGCATCTTCACTTCTTTCCAGGTGTGTTCATCAGGCCTGTGGACTTTGTAGAGTGAGTCTTCATTTAGCTTTACGTGGTATTTGTATTGGCCGTCATTGAAAAAGCATGTGCTCAATCTCGGTGTGTCATGTGTGGCCGTGATATTCATCATAGCTCGCTGGTTTTCAATAGAAATGTTCGCTTCGATAGTTTGATATTGCTCTACAAATTCACTTGGCTTTAGAGCTGGCATTCCTTGCGAAAAATACCCTCTGGCAATTCTGTACCATCTGTAGTTCATCACTGCATCGAAAATATCACCTTGTACCATTTGCTCAGGCCCCATGAGTTCTTTAGGCCAATTCAACCACCAAATTTCACCGACTAGGTACGCATCGGGATTAACAGATTTAACAAATTTCCGATAATCCCTCCAAAACCCTTTGGTCATCTCCGCGGCTACATCTAACCTAAATCCATCCACGCCATCTTCAAAATCTCCGTCTCCATTCGGATCAAGCCATCGCTGGGTAATGTTAAAAATGTGTTGTTTGATAGTCGGAGAGGTTACGTTCCCTTCGTTTGGTACAGAATTCTCGGGATCGCTGATATCTTCTTTTACAACGGGCATAAATTTGAACCCCCACCAGCCTTCAATCTTCGTTTCGTTTTCGGGTGTTTCGGGATCATCAAATTCTTCTATGGCAAACCAATCCGTGTATTTTGATTCTTTGCCTTTATCTCGTAAATCATTTACAGCCCAAAAATCATAACCCGCATGGTTCCACGAGTAATCCATAATGATTCGAATGCCTCTTTCGTGAAAAGTTTTAACCAATTCTAAAAATAACTTATCAGCTGCTGTCATTTCCCAGGTAGTAGGATCATCAGGAGTTTCTTCATTCATGATTTTGGCATCCCCTTTAGGATCTGGTCCGAAGTTTCGGTCGATATGTCTCCAGTTTCTGGCATCATATTTATGAAGGGAAGGCGAATCATTTAAAGGGTTGAAATATATGGCAGTAACCCCTAGATCGGATATGTAGTCAATCTTATCAAGCACTCCTTGAAGGTCACCACCAAATCTACGAAGCTGGATTTTACTATAGAAATCCAAATCATCCTTAATATTGGCCATATAGTCTTCTTCCACGTACCAATCCTTGCCCCACTCAGACAACTTCCATCCTTCAGGAATATTTTCGGGATAAGTCTTTTGAATGTCGGCTAAAGTTGGGTCGTTGGAAGTGTCCCCATTTCGGAATCGCTCAACAAAAATCTGATACCAGATGACATTCTGAGCCCACTCGGGAACATAGGGTAACTGTGTCCTGTCAACTGTTGGAGTTTCCTTATTTTCTTTCGGAGAAGAACATTGAATCAATGTGATAACTGAGAGAAGTAGAGCTAAATCCTTCATAATTGAGATCGCAAACGATTTAAATAATTGAACAAATAAGGTAAGACAGTTTGATTAATTAAATGGAAATTATCGTGAGAAAGACAACTCGTGATACTGAGACTTATTGAGCCGGAAGCCTATGGAATCTTATCAAGCAGTCGGATTCTTGGATCAATGGGAACCAGTCAACTATAGGTAGGCGGAGTAAAGTGATCTTTCAAGGGTAGATCGCTTCTTCGATAGACGGGGAGCAGTTCCTCGTGAGATGTAACTTTAAACGGATAAATATTTCCAAACCAAACTGGAAGCCCCTACTATTGGCGCATCATCCGCTTTTAGCCCTGATCGTTGTAGAAGGATTTGTCTATCCTTGAAAAGTGGCATTAGGGATTTTTCAAAATGAAGTTGTGCTGGTTTTAAGAGAAAGTCTCCAGCATTGGCTAAACCACCCAAAATGAAAACGGCTTCCGGATCTGTGTGCACTACAAAATCCGACACTTTCATGCCAAGAACCCTTCCGGTGTATTCAAACGCTTTCAGGGCAATCATATCGCCTTTCTGTGCAGCTTCTGTGATATAGTGAGTGGATAGTTCATCGTAGCTTACTCCTCTGAGCAAGCTGGGTTCGGTATAATCTGCCAGTAGTTTATAAATTGTCCTTCGAATACCCGTAGCACTCACATAGGTTTCCAGGCAACCTACCTTACCACAAGCACAGTGCCTTCCAGTTGCGCTGACCAATGTATGCCCTAGTTCACCGGCAAAGCCATGTTTGCCATAGACCAAGTCTCCATTGATGACGATTCCACTTCCGAGACCCGTACCTAGCGTAAGAACTAGAAAGTCTTTCATTCCTTTGGCATTTCCATAGACTTGTTCGCCAAGTGCAGCTGCATTGGCATCATTGGTAATTATGCTTTTCAATTCGAATATTTTCTCGACATCTGCGGAAAAAGGCAGAATCCCTTTCCAGGGTAAATTCGGTGCATGCTCGATGGTACCGGCGTAGTAATTAGCATTCGGTGCACCAATACCGATTCCCTGTAAATCTTTGAGGTTGAAATTCTTAGCTAGGTCATTTTTGAGGGCATAGATGAGATCAGCGTATTCAGCAAATTCCTGAGTTTTTAGTCTTGCCTGATACGGGATATTCCCCTTCTCATCGGCTATCCCAAATTTGGTATTGGTGCCTCCAATATCTATCCCTAGTGCATACATGTGCACAATATAAATGAAAAAAGGATTGGTAAGGAAGTAATTTTATATTGGTTAATCGAACCTACTCATGCCTTGGCACCCACCCTCACAAATCGAAATGAATCGTGACAGATGTTCGTGGAGACAGGAACCTTAACATTTCAATTACCATCAAACACCTACGAAACTTCAACCTAGCCCCGATAGCAACGGAACGCAGTGGAGTGGAAAGCGGGAGTGAGCTAATAAATTGCCCACCAGTCTCGCTCCAAATCATCCTATTTTTATGAACACTTCGAATGCCCGCAACTCTTGCAATGAAGGCAGCCTTCTTCGAAAATGAGCCCTTCTTCATCGCCACAATTGGGACACAGATGATCTTTGGTTTTGGTCCCGTTCGGAATGAAGGTTTTCAGAGCTCGGGTCACCCCATTTTTCCAGGTATTGATGTAGTCATCATCCAGATGCAGATTATCAATAAGGTGTACTACCTCGATCAGTGGCATGCCGTGGCGGATGATGCCAGAGATCAGCTTGGCATAATTCCAGTATTCCTGATTGAACGAGCGGGAGAGGCCCTCGATGGTCACGCAATAGCCCTGGCTGTCTACGTAGCGGAAGTCATAACGGCTCTTCTTCTTCACATCTCGGCTCTTGATGATCTGACCGGAATCCACAAAATTGGGTAGCGCAAAGGCGTCCTCTGCACGGCCCGTAAAAATCTCATAGGGTTTCCCATCAATAAGTCCCACAAAGGCCATCCATGGTTTGTTATCGTTCATGAACCGAACCACCTTAGCCTCAATCTCCTTGGCTCTTTTGGGAGGATTATGTTCAGCGATACTGGTCGTTGTTGCTTTCTTATCGTCTTGCTTTATGAGTACACCCGCTCGCGAACCATCTACATAGATAGTGAGTCCTTTTAGTCCTTTCTCCCAAGCCTTCATGTAAATCTTGTTCACTAAATCTACCTCTGTGCTTGCCGGAAGGTTGATCGTAGAACTGATAGAGTGCGTCACATATTTTTGGATAATAGCTTGTATTTCAATCCGCTTGTGCCAATCAATCTCTGGAGCGGTTGAACCTTTGTAAGGATTTTCATCCTCCGACTTTTCCGGGTACATATCTATCCACTGCTTCAGCTTGGGGTGATACACATCAAATTCTTCCCATTGATCCCCCATGTCATCAACGAAATCAGCTTTCTTATGGTCGGCCTCCATCAGCTTTCTACGTCGTTTGTAGGATAGCATAAATACAGGCTCTATTCCGGAAGAAGTCTGTGCCAACATGCTGACTGTCCCTGTTGGTGCGACTGTTGAGATTGAGATATTCCTACGTCCATGTTTGGCCATTCGTTCATATAGTTTGGGGAATTTTATTTTGAAATGATCGATGAATTCAGACTGCTCTTCGATTTTGGAATCATGAACAGAGAACTTACCTCGTTCGATAGCCATGTCCACTGAGCTTTCAAATTCTGCCTCGCATTTCACTGCCATAATTTTATCAATGGTTTCTAGTGATTGAGTACTGTCAAATTTGATATTGAGTGCGGCCATGGTATCAGCCAAAGCTGTAAAACCTAAACCAGTTCGTCTGCCTTTCTCTCCGTTTTCTTTGAGCATACGCCAGGTGGAAAGCTCTGTTTGCTTTACATCATCCGGTTCAGGGTCTGCTTGGATTTTAGCTATGATCTTCTCAACATTCTCCAACTCCAATGTGACGAGATCATCCATCAATCGTTGAGACTCGTAGGTGGTTTGATAGAATGTTTCAAAATCGAATGTTGCTTCAGAAGTGAATGGATTGTTCACAAAGCTGAACAGATTCATGGCCATCAATCGGCAGGAATCACCACCTTGCATCGCGATTTCAGAACAAGGATTAGTCGAATCGTTTTGAAATCCAGGGTAGATGGAGGAGGTAGAGTACTTGTGTTGTCTATCCCAGAAGATAATTCCTGGCTCAGCACTCTTATGCGCAGATTGGATAATAGTTTGCCAAAGTTTGGTAGCATTTACCTTTCGCTTGAATTGAGGTTTTTTTGAATCAATGGGCCATTGTTGTTTGAAGTCCTTGCCAGCAGCAACGGCTTTCATGAAGTCATCGGTTAGGCGTACCGAGATATTTGCTCCTGTGACTTTCTTCAAATCCTGCTTGATTGTAATAAACTCTTCTACATCTGGGTGTTGTATATCCATGGTGAGCATAAGTGCTCCTCTTCGTCCATTCTGGCTTACTTCTCTTGTGGTATTAGAGAACCGTTCCATAAAGGAGGTCACTCCACTGGAAGTACCGGCTGCATTTTGAACCGAGCTACCTTTTGGGCGGATAGTGGATAAGTCGAACCCCACACCACATCTACGTTTGCACAATTGTGCCAATTGTTGGTCGGTGTAAAAGATGCCTCCATAAGAGTCAAGAGGAGCCTTGACAACTACACAATTAGAAAGAGATCCCACAGCGTGTTGATTTCCAAGGAGAGCCATCACACTTCCTTGAGGAATCAAGTAATTGAAATTTTTAAATAGTTTGTAAATGACACCTTCTGTTAATGGCTTTCTTTGCTTTCCGTATGTGGAAAGACCTTTTGCTTTCTCCGGTTTTGATTCTTGATAGTCTTTTTCAATACGTCCAAATTCCTTAGCCATCCTTTTATGCATGGCGTCCGGTGTTGTCTCAAGATAAGAACCTTGATCATTTCGTAAACAGTACTTGTTCATCCAAGTACTTGCGGCAAGTTCGTCTCCTTTAAAATACTCAGTAGAAGCTTCTAGCACTTCGTGTCTCATGAATAATTTTTGTTCTTTCTCAGTGATAATGTCCAACATGTTGTGATTAGTTTAATTAAGAGTTCGATCTCTTAATTAGGTATAAAAAATAGTTAAGCGGTGGCGAGCTCAAGGCTCTCATTTGTTATTCGTCCTTTTAAGTTTTTCAAGTCCAGTATTGATGCGTTCTCAAACTTCATTTTCAAATCATCCTTAGCAACGGACCAGATTTCATGAGCAGGGCAAGGTTCCAATGTCCCACATCCCGGTAGTCCGAGGAGACATTTATCAAAGAAATCATTGCCTTCTAAAATATAGATAAGGTCGATTAATCTTATATTCTGAGGATTCTTGCTAATTGCAATACCACCAGTGGCTCCTCGGTAAGAACTAAGCAATCCTTGTTTGGTGAGTGATTGCAATATCTTAGTTAGGAAATGAAAGGAGATGTCCAAGTCATTTGATATGTCTCGAATATTGATGTACTGATTCGTTTGCTGATTGTTAAGCATATAGATCAGTGCACGTATTGCGTAAATGGTTGTCTTAGAAAGCGCTTGCATCTTTAAGATATTGAAGTCTTAAAATAAGACAATTTTACGCTTATGCACAGGGCAATGTGGATAACTTTTTTAATTCAATTCTTAATTGAAAGCATCACTTAATCCTTCATAATTAATTGACCGTCATGCCCTTTAAATTCTATAAATGAAGAAGAGTCTGGAGAAAAAAGTATTAATTTATTTTCACAAATCATGCAGATTTAGTTGTGTTGGTACACTCTCGATTATTTTTGAATCAGCTTTTGGCTTTCGGTTTTTAGCCGACTGACCAAAATCATGAATTATGACGGGATTTGTCATTGTGATGGCTCAGGTATATGTATATTTATGCGGTAGTTTTTTTTTACACCTCTTAACCATAATAAACTATGTTATCTAAGCAACAAGCAAAGGTATTTTTCCTGGGAGGCACATTACTGTTTCTAGCAATTTTCGTTGGCATGTCAGTTCATTCATTAATGATTGGTATTCCTGAAAACACAAATGACAGTGACATTACCGAGGAGGTAATTCTAGGGAAACAACTTTGGGATGAAAACAACTGTATGGGCTGTCATACGCTCATGGGAGAAGGCGCTTACTATGCACCTGAATTAACCAGAGTGTATGATCGTAAAGGTGCCGAGTATATCAGAACAGTCTTAAACGCTCCGAATGGGTGGGCACCACGCGGCAGAAATATGGTCAAGTACGACTTAACTGCCGAAGAAGTAGAAGGATTAGTCGCCTTTTTTGAATGGATGAATCGGGCTGACTTGAACGGGTTTCCACCTGAACCATCTATAGGCAATTAATCTGTTCACTTAATCTAAAAACATTGTTATGAAATTTAAATCACAAAAAATAGCCTATCATTTCTTTGCCTTGAGCATGTTATTACTTGTTCTGCAAATTATATATGGCTTTATAATGGGCTTTGCTCACATGGGCTATGATGGACTTCATGAGCTTATTTCTTTTAATACCGCTTCTGCGACCCATAAGAATCTATTGGTTGTCTGGATTTTGTCTGGATTTATGGGAGCGGCGTATTACATCATTCCTGATGAATCAGATAGCGAGTTGTTCTCTGTTCCCTTGGCCAAACTACAATTCTGGAGCTTTGCTATTGTCGGTGTTATTGCGGTGGCTGGCTTTCACGTTGGATGGTGGGAAGGAAGAAAATTTCTCGAAATCCCACGTCCACTTGATTTCCTTGTAGCAGGTAATGTTATTCTGTTCCTCGTCATTATTCTGATGACCCTTATTAAGGGCAAGAAATCTTCAACCACAGCTTGGGTGCTGACCATGGGCTTGGTGTTTGCTGCCTTGCTCTACCTACCAGGGATGATCTATTTCGACAACATTTCTGTTGATTCCTTCTTCAGATGGTACGTAGTACATCTTTGGGTAGAAGGCGTTTGGGAATTGATCATGGGTGGTATTCTTGCTTATCTGCTAATCAAAATTACTGGAGTTGATCGTGAGGTTATCGAGAAGTGGTTGTACGTGGTAGTAGGGCTTACTTTCTTGTCAGGAATTTTAGGAACAGGTCACCATTATTACTACACAGGAGGGCCTAGCTACTGGTTAATGATAGGGGGGATTTTCTCTGCATTAGAGCCATTAGCATTTCTTGGGATGACCGTTTTTGCTGTTCAGATGTACAGAAAAGGCAATAAAAAGCACCCTAACAAATTGGCGCTTTACTGGACATTAAGCACAGCGATCGTTTCCTTTTTGGGAGCAGGACTGCTCGGCCTAGCTCATACCTTGCCAGGAGTGAATATGTATACCCATGGTACCTTGGTGACAGCTATGCACGGACATCTCGCTTTTTGGGGAGCATATGCTTCTCTGGTGCTGGCTATTATAAGTTACTCTATGCCGTTGATGACAGGACGAAATATATTTGATAATCGAACGGGTCGTTTGGCATTCTGGTGTTCCAACATAGGCATGTTTGGAATGACAGGAGCTTTTGCTGCAGCGGGTGTAGCCCAAGTATATCTTGAGCGAATTGCAGGTTATGATTTCATGACTGTTGCGAAGGAAATAGAACCACACTTCTTTGTGCTCATATTGGCTGCCACGTTGTTTACTGTTGGTATTATCTACTTCATTATTAACTTCTTGAAGTTCGGAAGACCAACCGATGAAGCGTTGAAATCAGATGAAGATTTTGAAGCATTGAAAGCTGATTAAAATTGATGAAATAGATATGAAAAGGCTGAGCTCTATTCACGTGGAGCCAGCCTTTTTTTCAATAAAGTATGTTTGGAAAGTCCTCTAGCTTTGTCCCGATTGTTCAAAAATCACTCATTCACTTATTGAAAACTCCGTTTTTTTGAACAGCAAAAACCTCGCTAGTTAACTTTCAATTCCGGATCTTGAAAGGATAAGGGAAAACGAGTAATCATGATTATAGAAAAGGAACCATATTATAAAAGTGTAGGAAGCGAAGAAGAGGTGTTCGAACATGCCTTCAAGAATAAGTTGCCCCTGCTTTTGAAAGGACCAACTGGAACTGGGAAGTCAAGGTTTGTAGAGTACATGGTGTTCAAGTTGAAGAAGGAACTCTTTACAGTGGCTTGTCACGAAGAAACGTCTGCGACCGACTTGATCGGACGATATATCATCAAAGGATCAGAAACAGTTTGGCAAGACGGCCCTCTTTCTAAGGCGGTTCGAAATGGTGCCATTATCTACCTCGATGAGATTGCGGAAGCGAGACCGGATGTGATTGTGGCTATTCACTCGCTCACAGATTTCAGAAGGATACTCTATCTCGATAAACTTGGAGAGGAGATTGTAGCTTCTGATGAGTTCATGTTTATCGCCTCTTTCAACCCCGGCTACCAACGAGGTTTTAAAGAACTAAAACCCTCTACCAGACAAAGATTCGTGTCTGTTGCATTTGAATATCCTGAGCCAGAAGTTGAGGTAGAAATAATTAAGGCTGAGTCTGGCGTGGAGGCTGACACGGCAAAGAAATTAATGAAAATCGGAACGAAGATTCGGAATCTCACGGAGTTGGGTTTGACTGAGACTGTTTCAACCAGATTGCTTGTTGACGCAGGAAAGTTGATCCATACAGGATTGGCAAAAAGGTTGGCAACTGAAGTAGCCGTAGTGGAGCCCTTGACGGATGATGAAGATACTTTAGCCGCTCTTAAAGATTTGGTCAATCTGATGATCTGACAGTGGAAGTAGATCAGCTCATATTTCAACGCATTTATAATTTCCTTGTCAGGAAGAAGAATCGGGAAGTTACAGATTCTGAATTCAGTGTGAAGCTGGAGGATATTCATTCAAGGTTGTTGATATTGATTCGAGCAATGACTGGCGATCCCATTGATCTGCTAAGCTCTGAGAGGGAAGGAGGGTGGAAGGACGATTCCTTTTATCTGCCCAGAGCATCCGACTTATTCAGCTCAATCGATTTGAATATCAAGTATTATGTCTATCGTGTTTTCTATTTAGCTATGCAGCGAGAATTGAACTTCAACTGGGCCGAGAGTCAGCTGATGTCGGTAAAAGAATCACAAGACCGAGCAATTGAAACTTCTTCAAATGTCCTTAGGAATTTGTTTGAGGAATTCCCTTTAATCGAGGCTGTTCATCAAGAATTGCTAGAGGAACTAAAATCTAATATCAGTGTGGAATCCCCTGAACTTGACTTAAGTTGGTTGTATGGTCGCTGGATGAAAAACAGTTTCAATTTTCAAGCGAAAAAGGAACTTGAAAATGTGTCCAATACGTCGTTTGGGGTAGATTCAGTTAAACCCGAAACTGAAATGAAAGCCAAGCAGGCAGATGAAATTCAGGTGTTAGAAGTTGATAAAAAAGCACAGGAAGACTACATGCTCACTCATAATTTCGAGAAAGTGGAAACCGTCGATGAGTTTGATGGTGTGTGGCGTGACTTTGATGGAGACGACACGTTGAGTGATGATTCACAGGCGTTGAGTGATTACAACTTGAAGCATGTGGTGCGTGTGGATGATCCAGTGCACTCTGTATATCAAGCGGAAATGGCCGGCAATGCGACTATTTCTGATAGCACGGAAATCGACACCAATAAATATCATCTCACCTATCCTGAGTGGGATTATACTAACCATGCCTATAAGCCTGCGTATTGCAAAGTCTTTCCTGAAATACTCAACCAGTCGAAGGCTGAGTATTTTCAGAAGACAATGGAGCACAACAAGTCCGTCTTCACCAAATTGAGAAAGGTCTTCGCCAAACTGAACAATGATCTTGAATTTGTTCGGAGGCAATTGGCAGGAGATAACATTGATATAGATGCGGCTATTGATCGTTTTGCGGATCTCCATGCTAAGAGAACTCCTGATGATAGAATTTGCGTCAGTAGTCGAAAGCAAAAGAAGGACTTGTCGCTACTCTTCCTGTTGGATTTGAGCTTGTCAAGTGATGGGTACGCCAAAGGCAATCGAATCATCGATATTGAAAAACAAGTTTCTATCTTGTTTGGAGAGGTTTTACATGAATACGATATTGATTTTCAAATTGATGGATTCTATTCAAAAACCAGAAACAAAACTTCTTATATCACATTAAAAGCTTTTGATCAACCTTGGAGCAAAGCTCGATTGAATATTGGTGCAGCACAACCGGAAGGCTACACACGAATAGGACCAGCCATCCGGCATGCCAATTACATTTTGAAGAAACGAGAAAATCATAAAAAATGGCTGATTCTGTTATCTGATGGCAAACCCAATGACTATGATCGATATGAAGGCAAATATGGAATCAAGGACATCAAGCAGGCACTTCGAGAATTGAATGCAGATGGGATCAATAGCTATGCTGTCGCGATAGAGGAGCAAGCGAAATATTACCTCCCACAGATGTTTGGAAACAACCATTACAACATTCTCTCAAGCCCAGTGGAGATGGTGAACTCCCTAGCCAAACTGTACAAACGAATTGAAACTAATTAGCGAGCATGGAAATCACGAATAATAAGAGTTTTTATTATCCTCCAGGAGGCATCCTAATTTGGATTGTAGTCTTTCTGGAGCTGGTCACTTTCTCCATGGCTTTACTCGTTTTCATGTCGCAACGACAAACAGACCTTCAGTTGTTTAGTGAGTCTCAAAAGTTATTAAATACCACACTGGGGATGCTCAACACGATCACGCTACTGACTAGTGGATTATTCATGGCAACTGGTTTGTCTGAACTGAAATCAGGCAATCAAAAGAAGGCCGTGCTTTACCTATGGCTTACGATTGGCTTGGGTATTTTGTTCATGGCCTTGAAAGCATATGAGTATTACGAAAAATTTCAATTAGAAACATCTGTGATTTCGAATGAGTTTTTCATGTTCTATTGGTTCATTACCGGATTCCATTTTCTGCATGTATTGGTAGCTGTGGTGCTACTCAGCTTTATGCTGGCAAAGACCAAATCAGGCTCTTACACATTCGAAAACTTCGAAGATGTGGAGAGTGTTGGCATTTTCTGGCACATGTGCGATCTGATTTGGATTGTTGTTTTTCCCGTCATTTATCTACTACACTAATGAAGAAGGCTAACCAATTTACCTGGATTGGACTCGTCACACTCACACTGCTGACTTTCTATTTTTCAGAATCAAGCTACTCGGGAAGGAATCTGGCGATAATAGCAATGGGGATTGCTACGATCAAGTTCTTGGGAATTGGGTTTCAGTTTATGGAAATTAAGAATGCGAATATTTCGTGGAAAATACTCTTGAGCGGGCTGATAATTGTCATTGCAGTAGCAGTCGTTTTCTTCAGTTAGTAGTGTTTTTATTTTTTGGGATAGAGAAACTGAAAGCCTATGGTGGCCCCTTATTGGAAAAGCCGTGTCTGGACTTCTCAAAGGCGTAAAGCTTTTAGAAATGGATAAAACCAACTGGAAGGATACTGCCTGATGTGAAATAGAATAATCTTTTCAAATGTCCAAATTCTGAAATCAGGACAGGATTATGAACGACCTACGTTTTGGAAAAGTATTATGACGTTGACGATCTGGTTGAACAGTACTCCTTGTAGCCCTCTAATTCAATTTAGGTGTAATGGACAAAAAGGAGTCTGTTTTTGAGTGAT
>JAAEPI010000331.1 GCA_024232835.1 Cytophagales bacterium | reverse complement strand
TATGGCAGGGCGTTTCTCTGCTAAGGCTTCTAAAATATCCAGCCATTCATGAAGGCTTATTTTTTCAGCAGGAAGTGAGCCTATTCTTGGGAATACATGGATTTCAAAGGAGCGTTTGATTTCATGGTGTCCTTTCTTGTTTTTCACACAATAAGCCTCATACCAAAGCTCAAACAATCCTTTGAGAGATTTTGCTGCGATAATGGCTTGCCGCTCTAACTGGCGGACAATCTTGGGGTCATGTCCTTGTTCCAGCTTTTTACGAAGCCGTATGACTTCTGTTCTGGCTTCCTTTAAAGACATCAATGGATAAGATCCCAGATCGATACGTTTACGAATATTGTTGTAGTAATAACGTAAGGAATAGGTAATTTTACCTTTAGGTGATACACGGACATTCAAGCCGTCTCTATCGGCTTTAACGAATTCGCTAGATTGTTCTTTTTTGTGTTGAGCCTTTAACCAAGTTTCAGTGATAGCCACAATTTGCTCTCCTATTCATTAAAAAATAAATGAATAGGTACAAGTTGAATTTAGGTCTGAATTATCACGAATTTTGTACCCAAATTTGTACCTATTTCGTGTGACTCAGCATGACAAACTATGGCGTAAGGTGTCAATAT
>JAAEPI010000330.1 GCA_024232835.1 Cytophagales bacterium | reverse complement strand
TTTTAATCCTTCAAATGCTTTTTGACAAGGGGCATCCCATATAAATAGTACGCCTTTTTCAGTTAATCGCCTCAACGGTGCGGAAATCGCTGCGAAATCTTTAATAAATTTCTGATAATATGATGCCATACCTACGAATCTATGCATTTCTGTTAAACTCTTGGGGACTGGGTATGTGGAAATTCCATCTGTTTTCCCGGGATCTGGTTTCAATCCTTCCCTAGTGACTATATGACCCAAATATTTTGCTTCATCGGACAAGAGGACGCACTTTTTAGGTTTCAACTTGAGGAGTGCTTCTCTTAATCTAGAGAAGACTTCTGTGAGTTTCTCAATATGCTCTTCCACGGAGCTCGTGGCCACGCAAACGTCATCAAGATAGCAAAAGATGCCTTCGTCAAGGACACCATTAAACACCTTATTCATCAACCATTGGAAAAAACTACCGGCTGTTTTCAAACCCATGGGGAGCCTAGTATATTCGTATAACCCTCTATGGGTGCGGAAC
>JAAEPI010000329.1 GCA_024232835.1 Cytophagales bacterium | reverse complement strand
GACATACCCTAATTCCCTTTCTTGAAGGGATCAGTAAAAAGTTTGATTTGAACAAACCGATAGTAGTTGCCGATGTGGGACTGTTGTCAAATGAAAATACCGAAGCACTCCAGCTAAAAAGATATGAATATATCATTGGTGCAAGGCTAAAAAACGAGTCACAAAAACTAAAAAATCAAATTTTATCAAAACAGCTTAGTGATGGCCAGATAAGGTAGGTTAAAAAGCAACAGGGCAACCGGCTTGTTATTACCTATTCGAACAAAAGGGCAGCCAAGGATAAACATAACCGAAAAAGAGGCTTAAAGCGGTTGGAAAAACAAATCATGACAGGCAAACTGACTAAATCAAACATTAATAACAGAGGATACAACAAATACCTGAAAATGAAAGGGGAAGTAGCCATTGAAATTGATTACGACAAATTCAACAATGATTATGTGTGGGACGGACTAAAGGGGTATGTCACCAACTCAAGGATTGGCAATAAAAAGATAGTAGAAAACTACAAGAACCTGTGGCATGTTGGAAAGGCATTTAGGATGTCGAAAACAGACTTGAAGATCAGGCCAATATATCATCGAACCAGAGACCGTATAGAAGCCCATATCTGTATATCATTACTGCATACAACATCTACAAAGAACTTGAAAGGGTGCTTTATAAAGAGAAATCGAACTTGTCTGTAAAGAAAGCAGCAGAACTAACCCATAACATGTATCAAATCACATTTACTCTTCCTGAGTCCAGGCACACAAAATCGAGGCTATTAAAGATGGATGACCTACAGGCTGAATTATACAACATCGCTATGAAAAATTGCTAGGGTGTTGCAACGCTGAAAACAGGAAAAATTAATATCAAGAAATTGGTAAACAATTCATACTGTCAAAAAGCTGAGCATATGCTCAGCTTTTTTTGTGCTGCAAGCACATTATTATTGATCATTCTGTTCAGACTCTTTTATTCCTTCTTTAATCCACCAAGCTATCTGACTCAATTTTGAAACGGAAAACATATTGTCAGGAATTAGACAAAAATCTCCGTAGCAATTCATTAGAAGAATGTCATCCCCAATTCTTTCAAACAGATTTAATTCATAATACCTATACATCATTTCATTGGCGTGATGTTCGAGGTGGTGTTGAAATAACGTGACACAAACCCACGCATCAATGGCATGTATCTTTATCTTATCATACCCTTGAATTGAATTGATAATTTCACCATACCTTTTTTTTCGCAGCACATATTTCTTCTTATCCATAACAAGGGAATGTATGGAGCCGCCCAATAGGAGCACCACCACAAATGCTGAAAATGTCAGCAGGTTGATATACTCCAGTAAATTATTCAGGAGCGGAATGATTAGAAATAGGACTGCCAATAGGATGACAGCAAAAAGGACTCCTGCTCTTCGATCTTTTTTATAGAAAGTTTCTTGATCATCCAATTTTACTTGAACCAATTCGGAATATTCTTCAATGGATAAGGTCTTCTTCACTTCCCTCATATGTCATTGGAATCAATGATAAGGTACTTAAAGATAATTAATGGTTTGGAAAGCGATCGACCGTCCCTTGATTGCTATTTTTTGGCTTTCAACCATGCTTTCTGAATTCGGAGCTGATCATCCGTAGCGTCCTCAGAAAATGAAAGACCGTGTTCTAGAAATATTTCTTCTTTTTGGGCGGGGGCTGATAAAGTGAGTTTTACCATATTGCCTTCAATGTGCCGATTGACCACCATCTCAACCGTATCACCAACAGCAAAATTCTGGATGAAATCATCAAACACTTCTCCTGCGTTTATTAGTGAAACTTTTTGTCCATTAAAAGTAACTAAAACGTCACCATTTTGATAGCCCATTTCCAATCCAAAATCATTTACATTGGAATCGTCGGCAATTTGCAATTTTTGGTCTCCGTTTAATCCAAGAGCTATTCCACCAAGCGTCATTACTTTTGTCGAATAAATGGGTTCGTACGTGACTCCAGCCCATGATAAGGCCTCATAGATAGGAAGGGGGATACTACCTCCTACGTGATTTCGTAGAAATTCACCCACTTCAGGATATGTCAGCTCTTCGATTTTGTCAAACAAGTCTTGATCTTTGAAGGGCTTGTCTTTACCGTACACTTTTGAAAGCTCCCTCATCAACCATTGTAAATCCTTTTCTCCATTCGAATGTTTTAGTAAATACAAATCCAGACACATGCCTATGAGTGCCCCTTTGTAGTATACATTCTCATACAAGGGTGCGTATTCCTCTTCTAATATTCTTTTACTCATTTCAGTGAATGAAACTTCATCTGGAAACTCATCGGCAATCAATAATTTCTCTCTGATTGCATCGAGAAATGTCAGATGATCATAAAGATCATACTTCACCTGAACATGTATAGAACTGTATTCTGTTACTCCTTCATACAACCACAGGTGCTGCGACATTTCAGGATCGATATAGTTGAAGTCATGGATTTCTTCTGAGTGAATATTCAGTGGGGTGACTATATGAAAAAATTCATGTGCTGCAATATCCCGTACCATTTGGGCGAGTTCATCAGCCTCTTCTTCCGGTATAGTATACATGGAAGAATAGGAATGCTCCAGCGCTCCCCATGATTCTGAAAGAGAATAAAAATCCTCTAAATAAATGAGATATGCATAACGATCAACAGGTAATTCACCACCGAGATATTCACTTTGAGCTACCATTAGGTCGTAAATGTTGTCCATAACCTCATTTGAACTCATCATCTTATTTGGAGAAAAGACCGAGACAATAATTTTGGCTCCCGCTATTTCTCGAGTAACCGTATCCGGCTCACAATACATGATAGGAGCATCTGCAAGGAAATTGAAATTATCAGCAGTGAACACGTCGGTATCAGCCGTAGAGCTAAGTCTGTTTAGTGACGTGGCACCATAAATGTTTTCAGGGTGCTTGATTGATATTTCATAAGGATTGAATTTCAGCCCATCGATGTAGCCAATCATTGCAAAAGTGTTCATCAGGAATACATCCCGATTCTTTTCGAAGCTGCTTCCCTGAGGCTCAAATAAGAAGTGATCATTGTAACCGCGAAACTCATCGAAAGTATCCTCTACCCAGTAGCTAATTCTTGAAAGTCCTGAAGCATTAGAAATCCCATAGATATTTCGTCCAACACCCATCGGATCAGAGGCCAACTCTTCACCTGCATTATCGAAAGCTTTGAAATCTTTAACGAATCGACCAAAATTTGAAATATCGTAAGTGCCTGGGACGGACCTAGCCATGTGGTACTCTATATAATTTTGAGAAATACCAGGAAGGTCAATTACTACTTTGACTTTGTCTCCTTTGACCTTTGTTAAGTCGATGGCTACTTTGTAAGGTTCCTGTGCCATGGTCAACACGGCGACAGATATTCCCAAAACAAATCCAACCGCTTTCTTCATTATTTAACAATTCAATAGTGTACTTGAAAAATAAACTCAGAGATCACCTCGCTATCACCTCATCTCATCAATTAATCACCCAATCTCTTCCTTGTTACTGAATCTCTTCCTTTCGTTCTCGTCGAGATAAATTTTTCGCATACGATACGTAACAGGTGTAACCTCAAGATACTCATCTTTTTGAATGTACTCGAGAGCTTCTTCAAGAGAGAATTTTCTTTTTGGGGCAATCTTAATCGCAGCGTCTGTCCCCGACTTCCGCATATTGGTTAGCTGTTTGCCCTTTTGGATATTGATCACCAAATCGCTATCACGAGAATTCTCTCCAATCACCTGCCCTGCATATAACTCTTCTCCAGGATCAACAAAAAAACGTCCTCTGTCTTGCAGTTTATCAATAGAATAGGTTGTTGACGAACCATCTACCATGGATATCAGCGAACCATTTAATCGGCCAGGGATGCTGCCTTTGTGGGCTTGATAATCCTTGAATCGGTGGGTCATGATCGCCTCACCAGATGTAGCCGTGAGCATATTATTTCTAAGCCCAATAAGCCCTCGTGCTGGCACGTCAAACTCCAAATGTTGTAAATCGCCTTTTGGTTCCATGATGGTGAGATCACCTTTTCGCTGGGTGACCATTTCTATTACTTTACCCGAAAAGGTTTCAGGCACATCCACCACCATATGTTCGATTGGCTCCATTTTCCGGCCATTTTCTTCTTTCAATAATACCTGTGGCTGCCCCACCTGCAATTCATATCCTTCTCTTCGCATGGTCTCAATGAGCACTGACAAATGAAGAACACCTCGGCCATAGACCATAAATTTATCTTCTGTATCTGTCTCCTCTACTCGAAGAGCCAGATTCTTTTCAGTTTCTTTTATCAAGCGATCACGCAGGTGGCGTGAGGTTACGAACTTTCCTTCCTTGCCAAAGAAGGGTGAGTTGTTGATCGTGAAAAGCATACTCATGGTAGGCTCATCAATGGCGATTCGAGGCAATGGCTCAGGATTTTCGATATCGGTCAATGTATCTCCAATATCGAATCCTTCGATTCCAGTGACCGCACATATATCTCCTGATTTCACTTCATTCACTTGCTTTTTCCCAAGTCCTTCGAAAACGTGAAGCTCCTTGATTTTTACTTTTTTAACCGATCCATCTTTCTTACACAATCCCAATCGACTGCCTTCTTTGACCGCTCCCTGTGCGACTCTTCCGATAGCAATGCGACCGACAAATGAGGAATAATCCAATGACGTGATTTGCATTCTGGGGACACCTTCTTTCATTGGTGGAGGAGGAATCACTTCGATGATGGCATCCAATAGCGGGGTAATACTGTCTGTTTGATTTTTCCAATCCGTACTCATCCAGCCATGCTTTGATGACCCATACATTGTGGTGAAGTCAAGTTGATCTTCGGTTGCATCAAGAGCAAACATCAAGTCAAAGACTTGCTCATGAACTTCATCGGGACGACAATTTTCTTTATCCACTTTATTAACTACAACAATTGGTTTCAAGCCCAAGCCAAGTGCTTTACTCAGCACAAATCTTGTTTGCGGCATAGGACCCTCGAATGCATCCACAAGCAGAATGACTCCATCGGCCATTTTAAGGACTCGCTCTACCTCACCACCAAAGTCGGCGTGACCAGGGGTGTCAATGATATTGATTTTGATGTCTTTGTAAGTGACACTTACATTCTTGGAAAGAATAGTGATTCCTCGCTCTCGTTCCAGATCATTGCTATCCAGTATAAGTTCACCTTTTTCTTCATTCTCTCTAAAGAGGTTTGACTCATAAATAATTTTATCAACGAGTGTGGTCTTACCATGATCTACGTGTGCGATAATGGCGATATTTCTGATGTTTTGCATTCGAAATTTTTGAAGGCGCAAAAGTACTCGATTGAGAGCAATAATTTGATTGAGTCAAAAAGATAACTTTTCGCTGATGATCTATCGAAATCCCAAGTCCCTGAACGCCTTCTAAAACTTGACCTCAATCAAGGTTGTCGATCACCTTTTTAAGTTTTCGCTGAACCTCAGAGGCAATATTTCCAAGCGAATCATTTCTGACAGTACTCATAGAAGCAATCGGGTCTACAGCAGTAACTTCAACCTTTCCATTGTCATGCTCTTCTACAATCACATTGCAGGGAAGAAACACACCGATTTTGTCCTCGGCTTGCAATGCTTGATGAGCAAAATGGGGATTACAAGCACCCAAGATTTTATACTTTTTAAAATCAACATCTATTTTCTTCTTCAATGTGGCTTGCACATCAATTTCGGTAAGGACACCAAATCCTTCTTTCTTCAACTCATCGGTTACCAGTTCGATTGCCTCATCGAAGGTTTTACCACTCAGTACTTTGTTGAAATAATAGCTCATTTTCAATGTTGGTTTTAATTTTTCAAATCTAATTCGACTTACTTTTTTATGACCATAAGATTAGAATATTCTTACGATGAGTACTAAAGATTGCAACAATTCTAATCGTTGTTTTGTTCAAATTCATCTTCCAGATAGAGTGCTTTTTTATAAAAGCACTACAAATCTGAAAAAGCCATAGATATATTTGCAACTTCAATTTATAAAATGTCCCAAATTCACAAACGTACAACAATCACAGCCGCTCTCCCATACGCCAATGGCCCTGTTCATATTGGTCATTTGGCAGGAGTGTATGTTCCGTCAGATATCTATGCCAGATACCTACGAATTAAAGGAGAGGATGTGGCTTTTATCTGCGGGTCAGATGAGCACGGTGTGGCAATTACATTGCGAGCTAGGAAGGAAGGGAAAACACCGCAACAAATTGTTGATCAATACCACGAACAGATCAAGAAGTCGTTTGAGGATTTTGGTATCACCTTTGACATCTATCATCGTACGAGTGCCAAAATTCATCATGAAACTGCCTCGGAGATATTCAAAACCCTTCATGAAAAAAGGGAGTTTGTGGAGAAAACTTCAAAACAGTACTTTGACGAAAAAGAACGGCAATTTCTTGCTGATAGATACATCATGGGGACTTGCCCAAATTGTAGTTTTGATGAAGCATACGGCGACCAGTGTGAGAGGTGCGGCTCTACCCTGAGTCCGTCAGAACTCAAGAATCCCAAGTCCATGCTCAGTGGCGAGCCTCCCATTCTGAAAGAAACTACTCATTGGTATTTGCCACTTGACAAATATGAGCCTTGGTTGAAGCAATACATCCTTGAGGATCATCAGGAATGGAAACCGAACGTCTATGGCCAATGTAAGAGCTGGATCGATAATGGGCTGCAGCCACGCCCAATCACTAGGGATTTGGATTGGGGAATTCCAGTTCCAGTAGAGGGAGGTGAGGGTAAAGTCCTTTATGTCTGGTTTGATGCACCCATTGGTTATATCTCAGCCACAAAAGAATGGGCCAGAAAGGAAGGAAAGAATTGGGAGGATTATTGGAAGAAGGATGATACAAGACTCTTGCATTTTGTTGGCAAGGACAACATCGTTTTCCATTGTATCATTTTCCCATCAATTCTTCATGCCGAGGGAAGCTACATTGTTCCTGAAAATGTACCAGCAAATGAGTTTTTGAATCTCGAAAATGATAAAATCTCCACCTCTCGAAATTGGGCGGTTTGGTTACATGAATATCTGGAGGAATTCCCAGAGAAGCAAGATGTGTTGAGATACGTGCTAACTGCAAATGCTCCTGAAACCAAAGACAATGATTTCACCTGGAAGGATTTCCAAACCAGAAATAACAGTGAGCTGGTGGCTATTTTCGGAAACTTCGTAAACAGGGCGGTGGTTCTCACCCATAAGTATTACGATGGAAAAGTGCCAGAGTCAGGATTGTTAAATGCAATCGATGAGAAAGTACTTGTCGAGGCTAAAGCCATTCCAAATAAAATTGAAGCTGCTCTTGATAAATTCAAGTTTAGAGAGGCATTAAGTCAATTATTGGAGCTGGCTCGAATTGGGAATAAATATTTGGCAGAAACGGAACCATGGAAGCTCATCAAGACGGATGAGGATCGAGTCAAAACTATCATGAATGTCAGCTTGCAAATTGTAGCCTCTTTAGGGGTCTTTGCGTCTCCATTTCTACCTAATACCACAAAGAAATTGACAGAAATGCTTGGAATGGAAGTTGGTGACTGGGAAGAAGCAAAGCAATTTGATCTCTTAACAGATAATCAGCAAATAGAGAAAACCTCTCTTTTGTTCGAGAAAATTGAAGATGAACAAATACAAAAACAAGTACAAAAACTTATGGATACGAAAGAATCAAACCAAGTTGAAGAAGAGTCTCAAATTGCAGCAATTAAGGACGAGATCAATTACGATGATTTCATGAAAATGGATATGAGAGTCGGGGAGGTGAAAAGTGCAGTGCATGTTGAGAAGTCTAACAAGTTGCTAAAAATGACAGTTGACATAGGGGTAGATACTAGGACGATTCTTAGTGGCATTGCGAAACATTTCACGGCCGAGGAAATGGTAGGAAAAAAAGTGGTTGTCTTGGCTAATCTTGCTCCAAGAAAGATCATGGGGGTTGAATCCCAAGGGATGTTATTGTTTGCCGAGAACGCAGATGGAAAATTAATCTCTGTTTCACCAGATACTTCTGGTGAGAACGGATCTGGGGTATCATAAGATGGAAGAATTCACTTTACTTAAGTTTGAATATGTTGAACTTTACAAGCTCCTAAAAATTCAAGGCTTTGCCAATTCCGGAGCAGAAGCCAAGCAAATGATAGATGAAGGTATAATAAAAGTCAATGGAGAAGTGGAGACGCAAAGACGGAAGAAAATCCGATCAGAAGATACTGTTGAGTTTGGTGGTATGATTATGACCATTAAAAAAAGAGAATGATTATAGGGTGCTTTTTTTAGCTTTTCTTCACCAAGTAGTCATGTATTATTTGCATAATTTCTTTTAGCTCTGGCTCCATTGGTTCTACTTCTGAATAGAAGTCTACTACATCGACATTTCCTGAACTGGTTTTAAGGTAAATGGTTTTTTGAAATTCATCCACTCCCTCGGATGATTCACTTCCCAAGTCAATTGTGTTTATATCAATACCATTATAACCTGTAATTTTTGTGGACTTACTATTAATGAAAAACCAAACAGATTTTTTGACCATCATCGTATGAGTCCAATCAAAAATGGTAATTGGCCGAGTACCTCTGAAATTAAATCGCATGACAACTAACACGATCAAACCTGCTACTACGTAAAACGAGTTCATAGAAAAAACAACCCCCATCAAGGACAAGACTCCAACCCCGATAACCCCAACTACAATGGAAGTGACATTTATCTTCCTTTTTTTTTCAAGACGTATTTTGGTATCTGAATGATGCAGGTCATATCCCTGCGCTTTGAGGTAGGCATCCAAACTCATATCTGTGATTAGTTGATTGGCATTAAAGATGCACTTTTTTATGAAAATAGCCTATAAAAGTGCGTATTTCTTGATGCGATCAGTTCCCCTTTTTTCTAACTCCGATTCCAAATAAATTAGATACATGTCTAACCACCTGGGCAATTAACAAATGCAAAAAGAAGTCTTTTTAGAATGATTCGGACGGATTAATAGCTTCAGATTCTAGTTATTGTCCCAAAGCATGAAGCATTCCCCATAGGAAACTAGCGCATTCCAGAAGGTTTTATAAGACTTGTAAGGTACAATGAATTCATTAGCCGCTTCTCTCACAATTTTTTACAATCTTTCGATAAGATACGTAGCAAACATTTGGAAAGAGATGATGCTCAATTTGATAGTTAATCCCACCGACATACCAAGAAAGTAATTTATTGCCTTGAACAAAATTACTTGTGTTTTCAGTTGGTGAGTTGTCCGATTTTCGTCCACAAGGTGCTTTTCGCCTGGCAAAGGGAACTCATTGCTACTATTGCATGGCTGGCTGCAAGAATATATCTTGCTACATAATGCATGGTGGTAACAAACCAAGAACAATCATCCACCATGAGAAAGGACTAAGCAATATTGGTAGAGCCAGAATATAGATCTAATGAAAGGTCTTAGTCGAGATCATTCAGGTCCATGCCTTCGCAAATGGTTGTTGTTTCTTGAGCATCACATCTTTTAGTATACCCGATCAACTGTTTAATGTTGTTGACCAGCATCCAGCTTATTGTTATAAGCCCGTATGTGAACCACGCAGATGTGCTTGAACTTGGCATTTTTCTCTTGACAGAGTTAGGAGAGAGTCAAATAAAACTACAGTTTGTTATGCATGCATACTATTATTTTCACTATATTTGTTATGCATGCATACTATATTTAAACTTAATAAATCAGAATAATTGGAACCATGGAAGCTATAGCTGAAAAAGAAGCATTAAAAGGGGGGGGATTTTTGATCAAAGAAACGAATGCAGAAGACATCTTCATACCAGAAGAATTTTCCGAAGAACAGAAAATGATGGCTAATGCAACCATCGATTTCATAAAGAAGGAAATAGATCCGCATGTGGAGCGAATGGATAGTATGGAGGAGGGGTTCATGGCGGGCTTAATGACTAGAGCAGGTGAACTGGGTCTGCTGGGTGTAAACGTACCTGAAGAATATGGTGGAATGGCTATGAGCTTCAACACAGGTATGTTGATTGCAGATATTGTAGGAATTGGCGGTTCGTTTTCTACAGCATACGGGGCTCATACAGGTATTGGCACACTTCCTATTATCTACTATGGCACGGAAGACCAGAAGAAAAAATATTTGCCGAAATTGGCATCAGGCGAATGGAAGGCCTGCTACTGTCTAACTGAACCCGATGCAGGATCAGATGCCAACTCTGGCAAGACATCTGCAAAACTGACCAGCGATAGGAAGCACTATCTTATTAATGGTCAGAAGATGTGGATATCCAATGCGGGGTTTGCTGACCTTTTTATCGTATTCGCGAAAATTGATGATGATAAAAAATTAAGCGCCTTTTTAGTTGAAAAAAGCTACGGTGGAATTGAGCTGAATGATGAAGAAAAGAAACTTGGTATCAAGGGATCATCCACACGACAGGTGTTTTTTAACGATTGCAAAGTGCCCGTTGAGAACATGCTTTCTGATAGAGAGAATGGGTTCAAAATCGCTGTGAATATTCTAAATGTTGGACGCATAAAACTAGGTGCTGGGGTGGTGCAAGGTTGTAAAGAGATCGCTTCTCTATGCACGTCTTATGCCAATCAGCGTAACCAATTTGGTGTACCCATTTCCTCTTTTGGTGCTATTCAAACAAAATTGGCAAAAATGGCCGCAAAAACGTATGTGGCAGAATCAGCTGCCTACCGAGCAGGCCAAGACATTGACAACTTAATTAAGAAATTGGAAGCGGGGGGGCTTTCCCACAGTGACGCGAAGATGAAAGGGGTGGAGCAGTTCGCCATAGAGTGTGCCATTATCAAAATACACGGATCTGAAATCATTGACTATGTAGTTGATGAAGGGCTCCAAGTCTATGGAGGAATGGGATTTTCCGAAGAGGGACCGATGGCCCGTCCATATCGAGATGCACGTATTGCTCGCATCTATGAAGGAACCAATGAAATAAATAGAATGCTCTTGGTTGGGATGCTTTTCAAAAAGGGAATGAAAGGAGAACTTGATCTATTTGCATCTGTAATGGCAGTTGGCAAAGAATTAACCTCTGTCCCCTCGTTTGAGTCTCCTGACATGAATATACCTATGGCTGCTGAGAAAGGGGTTGTAAAAAATCTTAAAAAGGCTGTGCTTATGGCTGCTGGCAAGGCTGCTGAAACATTCGGGCCTAAGCTTGATCATGAACAAGAGGTGTTGATGAGTTTGGCGGATATGATCATTGAAGTGTATGCTGCCGAATCGGCCATACTTAGAACAGAAAAACTAATTTCCAAATATGGCCAAGATGGAGCTCAACTATATGTGGACATGACAAGGCTCTATCTTGCTGAGGCGGTACAGAAAGTAAAGAATCATGGAGACGAAGCAATTGCCTGCTACGCCACTGGAGATGAGTTGAAAGTTTTAATGATGGGAATGAAAAGATTTACAAAGGTGGAACCTTACAACACCAAGGAACTTAGAAGAAGTATTGCAGCTAAAATGATTGAAGCGAATGCTTTTCCATACGATCTCTATTCTTAAAAATAACTGATTTATGATTTGGTAAAGAGAGCCTTGACAATTGAGTCAGTTATCTTTTTGCGATATGGAATTGAGGATCAACCGATCAAAAAAGGACACGAAGTGAAATTCAGTTAGATAAGGTCAATAAGATTG
>JAAEPI010000328.1 GCA_024232835.1 Cytophagales bacterium | reverse complement strand
AAGGCGTACCAAAAGTTAGGTGTTGTTAAACGAAATGGGCATGTTGTGGTTGATTCAAAAAGCCGTAGAGCATTATATCTGACTCTAGTTCGTAGCCAATTTGAAAATTGTTCTGTCATCTGGCGACCCACTAATAAAACTCTCTCCAATAAACTAGAAAGTCTGCAAAAGAGGGCCATCAAGTGGATTCTATCTGAAGAGGACCGCAGTTACAGTCCCGATGTCTATAAGAGGAAATGTCAGCAGGTAGATATCCTTCCTCTGTCTTCAAAATTTGATCTGAACGATCTTATCTTCTTCTACAAAGTTGTGAATGAACCTATTCCAGTTTCTCTGCCCACATATCTCTCTTTTTATCAGGGTTCCTCACGACTAAGAAGGTGTCACTTTGATTCTTTATCCATTGTATCTTCAATAATTCCTGGATCGACCCAAAATAATGCTCTATCTAGGTCATTCTTCTATAGAACACACTTACTCTGGAACCAACTTCCGCTGGAAATTAGGCAAATAGCATCTCTCAATCAATTCAAAAGCGAGGTTACTAAACATCTTTGGAAATTAGCCATGTGTCCATCTGAAGAGTTAAATAGTTCCTTTT
>JAAEPI010000327.1 GCA_024232835.1 Cytophagales bacterium | reverse complement strand
CTTGGAAAAAGGGATGATCAATCAAGACAAAATGGTGAATGCAGGTCCCAAACCTTACGATCCACTTTTGATGTTCAAAATCTTGATTTTACAACGCTACTATAATCTGGGCGATGAGCAGATAGAATATCAGATACTTGCTGATATTCTATTTTTTGTTTCAACAAAAACAGACTTGCCATTAGCACCAATGCGTGATGATGATGCCATCCGTTCCATTTCCTGACCTGATAATCTGACATTGCAAGTTCGTTTTTAGCCTCATCAAATGTCCTCTCCACCCAATACCTTTGAGACTGGAACTAGGCAAATTACTTAGGGGTGTAATGTTCTATATCTCCATTGCTAAAGCTGTGCTTGGTCTCTTTACTGCCATCCATGGTTTGGGTGATCACCAAAGTGAGTTCTTTTATCTCTTGGTCTTGAGCGACCCATACTTTACTGGTATGTACTTTTAGTTTTTTCTACCCTTTATGGGTTTTCTGATCTTTTTTTCTACACACCAGTCTTCATTGTTGAGCTGGCTTGCATATTGATCAAGTCGTATTGAGCTTATATTTGGCTTTGGTTTTTTCGATGGCCTGCCCCTTTTGTTGTTTTCATGGACAGCAAAAATGGGGCGTTCTGTAAATATTTTTTCATCTTTATGGACATCCAAAACATAGAACAATTCTCGCTGATCAAGTCCATTCCGTAATTCCCTATTATGTCCATACAGCCCATCTCCGCCTATCCAATCAAATTCAACCCCTTCATCCATTAATTGGTCGATCATTTCCAAAGCCAACTGCAGCTTGGTCTTGAATTCAATATGCTCTTTGGGAATGCTTGCTTGTTTACACCTTGGTTTGTCCTTGACCCATTTCTCTGGTATGAACAAGCGTTCATTGACCATTACAGCTCGGTTATCATTGACCATCGATGCATAAATGCCTACCTGGGAATTTTCAACCATACCCACCACTCCTGCATATTGCTTGGATACACCTACTGATTTGTTCCCCTTTTTTAAATGAGCCGATTCATCGACTATTAGGCCGGTAGGTTTTCCACTACTGGCCTTATTGGCATTTACTACCTGAGAAGTGTCTCTGGCTACTTTTAACAGCACTTCTTTGTGATCCCTTTTGAATCAGTGAGAAAGTGTTGATTGGCACGGTATTCACCATCGGGTACTTCTTCTTCCATCCTTTCCATATTGGCCTTGCCCTTTTCAAGGGTCAATAACCCCTGTATGTACTGAAGAGCTCTTGGGGTCTGATTGTGCCTTGCAACTTGATATAGTAATTTAAATGAATTGACAAAATCACGAAGACAACTACTTGATTTACAGTGTTTTGATAAATTTTGAAATATTTTTTTATCCGATTGATTTTTCACTTGAATGAATATCAATCGGCCGTTGAGTAATAATTATATATAACTGTAATTTACTGAATAACAGTGAATTAAACAATATTTACAGCTCATGTAAAGTCTCGTTTTAACTTCGTAAAGTAAAAGTAATAGATACTGGAAATGCTACTCTGAGACTTTTTACTCTAAATGGGATAATGATTTTTCGATTAGTAATTTATCGCATTCCGAACTCATAGGAGTTTAGTAACATGAAAGCAATATTGTATATCGTGTAGACACCTTATTCAGAATGCAATTGTTCTCTGGAATTACATGACATTACCAGGTTACTTTTAGAATTGAAGGGAGAAATCGAGAAGTACAAATCAATTCTTGATATTATTAAAAGTGCTTCAATTATGACTTGGAGACACATTATTAACTAGACGTACATTGTTCGTGATTTTTATTTTTAGCAAAGCCTTGACAATCAGTAAGATATGGAAGGGTTCTATCATTGTTTAGTTTCGTCGGGATAATAACATACATGGGAAGTATGATTTTGAGTACCATACATAGTAAAACTTTCTTCAAAATCGAGCAATTGCTCAGTTTCAATGTTTCATAAACCATTAATTATCAACTTATTGCATTCTGCGTTCCAATTCGCCATGAAGGCCAAATAAAGTAAGATTTTTGCACATTAGATTCATCAAAATCCCGGAAGTTTAAATTTCATTGTTACCTCACCCGTTTCCTTATTGACCTCTATTTTTTGATTGGCAGAACTCATTTCCTGTCCCGTGGACATTTTATACAGCCCCGAAAGGAAGCCCATTCCCTGGTTCATTACTTCCTCAAGTTGCTGTGCATGGTCAGCTTTGTCATCTTTTTCCCCCTCTTCTTGTACAGGGTCATTGGTTGTTGCTTCACCTGCTCCAATTGCTTCCCCCTCTTCCTGTATAAGGTCATTGGTTGTCACTTCCCTTACTCCGATCGCTTCCCCCTCTTCCATATAGAGTATAAGTTGCTCGTCGGATTCTTCCTGTATGCTTTCTTTTTGTACCTCCTCTTCAATATTCGGTAGATCAAAATCGCTTACCATCTTCTCCAATTCCTGCAAAAATTGAGATCTGCCTTTTTCTGAGAAATCGACAAAATCAGTTGGGTCTGTATCGTTTAGCACTCCATCAAATAAATTTTGTTTGACTATAAGACCCGATGCTATTTTGGTTTCGATGGAATTTTTTGCGATAATATCTATAACAGTAAGGTGCGTGTTTTTTTGTCCCAGACGGTCTATACGTCCGATGCGCTGGTTTCTTTTGGCAGGATTCCAGGGGAGCTCAAAGTTGATTAACGTGTCTGCCACCTGAAGATTGAGCCCGCTCCCACCAGCCTCTGTGGACAAAAAGACCTTACAGTCGTCATCCGTTTCAAATTTTTTGATCAACGCTCCACGTTTTTTTACTGGGACGGTTCCATTCAATTCTGTAAATCCAATATTTTTCTCTCTCAGGATTTCTCCAATCAGTTTGTGGCATTTTACCCATTCTGAGAAGATGATCACTTTATTATTGCTGTTTTGAATATCCAGCTTTTCGGTCAAAATATATTTTAGTTCTTCAAGCTTGGTAGAATCATTGGTTTCCTGATCAATAAGAAACGTGGAGTTGCACACCATTCGCATTGATGTCATAAGCATCATAAGCCTGGTCGTATCGGCAGGAGTGAGGAATTTTTTTCTCAAAATTTTTGAGATACCTCCGGCATAGCTTGCATGGTATTGTTGTTGCAAAGGACTGAGCTCCACTGCGACTTCAAACTGGTTGATGTTGGGAAGCTGTTCCAGCACCTTCCTTTTTTCCCGTCTCAAAAGGATAGGTTCCAATTTTCTTTTGAACTTCTGCAGGTCATAGTATGCATTGATCTTGTTGGGCCTTTCATGATCGAAAAGACAATGCTGATAAGAAAATTCCCACAATGGGCCTAAAAAAGCAGGATCTATGGTCTGCATAACGGAAAATAAATCCACCAGCTTGTTTTCTATTGGTGTGCCGGAAAGAATCAGTATATGTTTCTTTTGAACTCGGTTGATCGCTGACCAGGTCTTGGTTTCAAAATTCTTTATGCGTTGCGCTTCGTCTAATATTAAAAAATCAATAGTTGCTTTGTTTATGTCAAGTGAATCTCTCCGTACCGCCTCATAATTGGTGATCAGGAAGTAAGCATTGGACGTTCGATATTGTTCAGCACGTTCCTCCGGGGTTCCTTGTATAATTTCAGCAGACTCTTCGGAAAATTTCTCTATCTCTTTTTTCCATTGATCTTTGAGAGAGGCAGGGCATACAATGAGTGTCTTTTTAAAGGAGAAAATGGATTTTTTTGCGATGGCAGCAGATAGTGCCTGCAAGGTTTTTCCCAGGCCCATTTCGTCTGCCAAAATGCACCCTTTTTTGAACGTGACAAATGAAATCCCTTCTTTCTGATAGGGATAGAGGGTGGCATTTATTTCCCCAAAAGGGATTTCGAATTTTTCTTCAACCCAGCCAAGCATCTCTTCCTCATAGTATTTGTCAATCTTTTCGTGTACTTCTGGGCGTATCTTTATGAGACTCTCAAATGCAGCAGCCTCTTCCAGAAAGGGCAGAAAATCACGGGTTTTATTCTCAGGAACAAAATTTTTTGCGCCAAAATATTTGTTTATCAGCAGCTCTGCATCTTCCGCTAATGGATGTGGATAAAACCAGGAAATAAGGTTGCCATGTAAGGGGTCGAGATAGATTTCAACGAAAGGACATTCCTTATCCATGCGCTTTCGCAAAGTAGGACTGGATTTTAGTTTATGGAAAACCGCCATAACATGCTTGGTAGTGCCAAGTTTGTTTGTACGGGCATCAGGACTGTTGCTGTAGCCTGTTTCATTTTCAAAATCCCTTAAGAAAACTTTGTATTTCGATCCTTTGTTGTTGTAGACCAGGTGGTCACCAAAAACATTGTCTGCCCATTCTATACGATAATCTTCATTAGCAGCTTTGATTTTTCTCTCATTGAGTACCCTGTACACCATGCCCTGACGTGTATATTTTTTGTGTTCGGAATTTTCCCGGTTTTTTTTACTCTTCAATTCTTTTTCCAATTGCAGTAGGGATGTTATCCCAAATGACCCCCATTCGTCACCTTCAATTTCCGAATAGGGCAGAATTTTTCCGTCTCCGTCCATTTCAATACAAAATGAAAAATCTTCCTCTTTTTCAGTCACCAAAAATTCAAATGAACATTCGGATTGAGACAGAATGATACAATTGTCATTGTCATAAAGCTCAAAAGCTTTACGACATATTGCATTTAGTTTCTCATGGTTTTGAATTTCCTCTAGTGTTTCAGACACTCTTTGAACTAGATCATGCATAGGCTGGTAATTGAATTAAGATAAAAACAGGCGAATATAATCGGAAGATTGATAATTTTCAGTGCAGGAAAAAAATTGACTTCAGTTTTAGATTTTTATTAGCTTAAGAGCCATCACTACTCCAATATATGGTTTTCGAAACCTTGAGGACCTATACAGACAAAGTACCTGTATCCGCTATTTTGACAAAATCAATAAACCTGTTTATATTCTTAACGCGTCAAATGATCCGTTCCTTGGCCCAAAATGTTATCCCATTGCTAAAGCAGAAAACCACGAATTTGTTCATCTAGAAACCCCGAGATTTGGTGGTCATGTTGGATTTACGATTCCAAAAAGAGAATACTCCTACATCGAAATATGTGCAGAGAAGTTCATCAATCAAATTCTACTTAGGTAAGATCAAATCATATTTGTTCTTAAAGGAGATTTTTTTGTACTTCATGGTGAATTGGATTGACTATTGGCCTATCATTGTGTCTTTGCAATATACAGTCCGAGACTTGTGAAAGTTCTTCTTTTCACCATATTGACCACCGTATCCAGCCTCATATCATTGAGTGGGCAAACTCTGCGATATGACGTAATTAAAGGGAACAAGAATCTTGGTCAGATGACAGTGAAAAGAACATTGACTCAACGCACTGAAGAAATTCAATTCGCAAGTGATGTCACTTTTCGAATACTATTCGCTTTTAATCACACGTATTCTCAATACGAAAAATTTACAAATGGAAAATTGAATTGGGGAAAGGCGCTTAGTATGCTGAGTGGGCGGGTACAAAAAGACTCGAAAATCGTTGCTGGTAAGGATGGCTATAAACTCACGCTGGGGGGAGTAACGGTTCCTATCAAAGAAGAAATCAATTACTCAGTTTCGCAGATTTATTTTACTGAACCTATGGATGGTCAGAAGGTTTTTTCGCAACAGTTTGGGAAATTCATGACCTTCAAGAAAGTCGATGAGCATGAGTATTTAATGTCGTCACCAGATGGTGATAACTACTATACTTACGTAAATGGTATTTGTGTGAACGTTCGGGTAGAGAGGGACTTTGCCAATTTCAATTTCGTGATGCAGCCTGAGTCCTTGCTTGCGGTAGAATCAAAAGCCGACTCGCTTAATATCGGATCTAATTAGACTTTACTGAAAAAGGAATCAACGAATTCCATCTTGTTGAAAACCTGCAAGTCCTCAACTCTTTCACCCACTCCAATATACTTAACAGGAATATTGAATTGATCGGAGATTCCAATCACCACTCCTCCTTTGGCTGTCCCATCCAATTTCGTAATAGCCAAAGATGAAACTTCAGTTGCTTTGGTGAATTCTGATGCTTGTATAAACGCATTTTGTCCAGTACTTCCGTCCAGTACCAACATCACATCATGTGGTGCTTCTGGGACAAATTTTTGAACTACTTTTTTGATTTTAGTGAGCTCATTCATCAGATTGACCTTTGTATGGAGTCGCCCTGCCGTGTCGATGATAACTACATCTGCATTTTCCTTCACCCCTGCCTCCACCGCTTCAAATGCCACCGCTGACGGATCTGTGTTCATTCCTTTAGACACAACAGGAACACCAACTCGCTCGCCCCACAAGATCAGTTGATCTACGGCTGCAGCCCGGAAAGTATCGGCTGCTCCCAAGATCACCTTCTTGTCCATGGCTTTGAACTGTGCCGCCAATTTGCCAATGGTGGTGGTCTTCCCCACACCATTCACACCAACCACTAAAATAACGTACGGTCCATCAACATTTGGTAGCTCAAAATCTGCTAAATCATGTGTGTTGTTTTCAGAAAGAAGGTCTGCGATTTCTTCCCGTAAAATTCTGTCGAGCTCACTGGTGTTCATGTACTTGTCCTTGGCCACTCGTTCTTCAATTCGCTCAATGATCTTAACAGTAGTTTCCACTCCTACATCTGATGTGATTAGTACCCCTTCCAATTCATCCAGCACCCCAGCGTCTACTGTAGACTTCCCTGCTACGGCACGACCCAACTTCCCGAAAAAATTCTCCTTGGTTTTTTCGAGACCCTTATCCAGTGATTCTTTCTTTTCCTTATTAAAGATCTTGAATATTCCCATTGCGGCAAAAATAGACCGAAAACAAAAAGGGGCACTATAAGCGCCCCTTTTTGATCATCTGATATTTTTATTTCTGTTTAACTACTTTGAATGCCTTTGTCTCTCCTTCTGAGCTAACTTGAAGAAAATACAATCCAGGATTCAATGCAGACATGTTGAATTCCCTCTTTCCAAGAGACTTCTCTATCACCTGACCAGAAATGCTCATCAATCTCACTCTTGCATTCTCTGGCAAGTTTTGAATTTTTAGGACGTCCCTAACAGGGTTTGGATAAACAGACAGATCATCCAAGTCGAATCCGTCATCTCCAATGTCCTGCTTAATTCTGTTAGCAGCCACTATAGGTGCAGTAACACCGTTGGCACACCCAGATATATCAATATCGTCCAGATACACATAATCAGAATTTCCAGAGGCGTCACATCTAAATCGTACTCTTGTGGTTGACGTAAACGGTCCATTAATTGTAACAACATCATTCTCACGAACATTATTTATGAATTCACCTCCTTGATTCCACTCTTCAACGGTAGAATAGGATGAACCACCATTAGTGGAAATTTGCAACCAGAAATCTTCATTCGATTCCATGCTCATAGCAATGTAGGAGAATGTTACAGTGATATCGTCAAAAGCTGATAAATCCAAATTGTCTGTTGTTATAACTGAAGTACTGGTATTGTCTCTTAGACGTGCACAGTACGAACCGGAATTGGCATATGCTGCATCCTTGGAGTTTCTACGCGCATCAGATCCGCCATCGTTCCAAATACCCCATCCTCCATCGAAATTATTATTATCTACTGTCTGGTTAGTGCATCCACCAGAACTTGCCGTTGTTACATTGATGGATGTTTGTCCAGATACATTACCAGCGGCATCTTGCGCCTCTACTGATACTTGATAGGTGGTAGAAGCAGTCAATCCTGTAATTGTTGCTGCCGTCCCAGTAACGGAACTCAAATTCGATCCATCCAGATAAACATTATATTGAGTTACTCCAACATTATCTGCAGAAGCATTCCAGCTTACATCAAAAGAAAATGAAGATATATTCGATGACGTAAGGCCTGATGGTGTCGTTGGAGCCTCCGTATCAGGACCTCCACCACCAGTCACAGAAAGGTCGTCAACCGCTATGTCACTAGACCAGCTGGAACCAGTGGTCCCTACGATTCTTAGCTTAACACTTCCACCTGCATACGAATCCAGACTAACATCAACAGAATTCCAGATATTGCCTTGATCACCAGATAAGGTCCAAAGTGTGTTCCATGACTGGTCATCAGTTGACGCCTGAATCGCTAAGGTCCCAATACTCGTTCCATACATGTGATGTTGGAAAGAAAATGTTGCCGAAGATTGACCCGAAAGGTCGAAACAATCACTTTCTAAGATAGCTGTAGCATTAGCTCCAATTTGAGCGGTACTGCCATTTGTTGAAGCTTCCAAGAACATATAAAACGATCCTTCTACTGCCGAACTTGGCCCAGTACCAGAGGATGGGGTGCCCCCAGAATCTCTTACCCAGTCACCATCATCACCTGATACTTGTGTCCACCCATCGTTTGATTCAAACCCTTCTGAGTACGGGAACGAGGTTATTGTAGAAGAACAAGACAATGTAGCGATTGTAGTTGTAACATTAATAGCTGATGATTGCGCAGATTCGTTGCTAGCCGCATCGTATGCTGAAACAGTTATGGAATAAGATGAACTTGGACTCAGGCCAGTAATACTAGTTGAAGTGCCAGAGACAGAACCCACATTGGATCCATCAACGAAAACATTATATCCAGTAACTCCAGTATCATCCGTTGAAGCATTCCAGCTAACATCGAAAGATGATGAGCCTACATTTGACGAACTCAAACCATTTGGAATTGACGGAGGGTCTGTGTCGCCAGAGCCTCCGGCAGCCACAACAGCTGCGTAAGCATCCACCAGCCCGGCTCCATATTCATTCGAGCTTCCAACATTTTTTGCTGTATTATATAAAATGCTCTCTACTTCACTTTTTGTCAGGTTAGGGTTTACAGAAAGTACAAGTGCTGCAACTGCGGCCACCTGAGGTGTCGCACCAGAAGTACCTCCAAAACTTTCGCTATAGTTACCACTATACGATCCGGCACTTCCCATTCTGTCAATAGTCCTTAAACCATGGGTTCCAGTCGAGTACCATACACCGCCTTGTTGCACCCAATCATCATCACTAGGGGCAACAATATCTAAAGCAGGGCCATAGTTACTAAACATACTCCTACCTCCGTCTCCTGATATTCCGCCAACAGCTGTAACAGTTGGCAAGTCAGCAGGATAAGATACACAATCATAAAAATCGTTTCCAGAAGCAATCAATATAATACATCCCAGACCTCCTCGACCATTTGTAGCGGCATTAGCAAAAGCGTCTGTTAATGCGGATAAATTATAGGTGCATGATCCAAATCCCCATGAATTGGTCAACACGTCAGCACCACTATTTACCGCCCAGTTAACGGCATCCGCTAAATCGGAATTGGTTGTATTCGGTGCAAAGATGTTCACACTAAAAGTACTAACACCCGGAGCTATTCCGCGAGCACCGATTTCATTGTGTTGGGCACTTATCAATCCCGAACATTGCTGACCATGTCCATCACTGGAGATAGATGGGGTTCCGTTTCCTCCATCAGCCGGAGTATATCCAGTTAATAATGATGGCATATCCTCGTGTGATTCAACTCCGTCATCAATAACAGCTACTACAACGCTTGAGGAGCCAGTAGTAATCGCCCAAGCCTCTGGTGCATTGACATCAATATCGGCCACCAATGCTTTTCCATCAATCGAGCCACCAGTGTTATTTAGATGCCACTGATCTGAATAGTTGGGATCAATATATCGAACCAATTCAACTTTAAAATCAGGTTCTCCCCATTCTAATACACCCATGTCATGAAGCTCTTGAATAAGAGGAAGCTGTTTGTCCAATTGCTCAACACTCAAAAGAAATGTATTGACATTTGTAATGTTCTTTATGAATCTCGCACCATATTTAGACAGCACTGTACTAATTCTGCTAAACGGTACTCCATCATTTAAGCGGATCATTACTCGCTTTGTTAACCAAGCTTGTTTGTCACCAATCATGAAGGAAGGCAAAACATCGTAAGCTCCTTCGTCTAATAGACCATAGGTCTCCAAGAATTCATTCTTCTGATTGGTAGTCCCAATGGATTTCAGGCCGGATACAGAATTAATCCGCATCATTCCCTTCAACTCCATCAACTCCATAGTGTTGGTCTCTATTCCAGCATCGACTTTCATTTGACTTAATCCAGCCTTGAAGCGATTACTCACATCTTTTGATGGAGTATCCTTAAAATAAACAGCCATAGAGCTGTACTCGGGTTCAATAAAGACCTTGCCTTGAGATCCCCAATAATAGAGAGAAGTCTTGTCTTTAGCCCAGTCCTGTCCAAAAGAACTGACACTCAAACCCATAACGAAAAATAAAGTGCAAAAACGTTTCATATGGTAATGTGGTTTAGATAAAATAAATGAAATAACGCACAAGTATATCTATTTAAATTGTTAACAAGCGCTTTTTACAATCATATATTTTGCGTATCTTACTCACAACAGTATTATCATTGGATAATGATTGTACTAAAACCCTAGTTTAAATGACTTAAACAAAAAAAGCCACTCAATTTCTTGAGTGGCTTTTTTAATTAAATATTTTTCCTACCCCTTGGCTAGAACGTTTTTCACTTCTGCTTCAGGAACCATCTCTTCCTTGAATGAATACGAACCGCCTTCATTCTTTACTGCTCTAATCACCTTGGCGAATTTTGCTCCACCTGATTGTTTTAGGGTTGCTACTACTTTCTTAGCCATGGTTACTTAATTTCTTTGTGTACAGTATATTTTCTCATGATCGGATTGTACTTCTTCAGCTCAATTCGCTCAGGAGTGTTCTTTCTATTTTTGGTAGAAATGTATCTTGAGGTGCCTGGAAGACCACTTGTTTTGTGCTCCGTACATTCCAAAATCACTTGAATTCTATTTCCTTTCCTGGCCATTTGTTTGTGTTTTTCTAAAAGGACTGCAAATGTAGATAAATATTAATTACTAATCAATCAGTCTTCACCTAAAGATGGCAGTTCAAATTTATCGAAAACACTTTCCTCTTGCATTAATTTTTCAATCTCATCACTAGTCCTTGGTGCAAGATCCGAAAGAAGTTCGAATCCGACCTCAGTGATAAGAACATCATCTTCTATTCGAACCGCAATCCCCCACCATTTTTTGTCACAAGGAGCTTCATTTGGAATATAAATTCCTGGTTCGATTGTGATGGCCATCCCTTTTTCAAGTACCTCATAATTGCCTTTGTCATGAACATCCAATCCAATATGATGTCCCAGCCCATGAGGATAGTATAAATGTTTTTCATCTTCCGTCTTGATAATCCCTAATTCCACAAGTCCCTTATTAATGATTTTTCGGGCAATTCCGATATCTAAGTCCGCACTGATATTCACCCCTGGCTTACATGCCTGAATGGCTGCCTCTTGAGCTTTATAAACTAAATCATATATGGCTTTTTCCTCTGGAGAAAATTTTCCGTCGATTGGGATCGTTCGAGTGACGTCTGCTGTGTAGCCATGATACTCTGCTCCAAGATCCATGAGAATCATTTCATCACTCTCAATTGATGGTTTGTAATTCTCGGTGTAGTGCAGAATACATCCGTTATGTCCAGCTCCTACAATAGACGGATAACCCTCATACTCAGACTGGTACTTTTTGAAAATAAACTCATGTAATCCTTGAACTTCCAATTCCGACATACCAGATCGCATGGCCTTCATAACCTCTACCTGAGCTATACACGAAATATCAACAGCCTTACGAAGCATTTTCAACTCTAGCTCAGTCTTAATCCCTCGCAAATCTCTCATCACTAGATCAAGTGATTTCAAGTCAATATTGTTTGCCTTTGCTTCCAATTCGAGTGCTCCTTCTTTTGAATAACCTACCTTTTGCTTAAACTGAACAACCAAATCAAATAGATCACTTTCATCTCGTGTGTCGCGTACGTCATCAAAAAATTCATAAAACAACACCTTTTCAAACGAAGAAAAATCAATGTTATATTCTTTGAAATCCGTATTATTAAAAACCTGATTAAATGCCAATTTTTCCTCAACGGCTGTTATTCCCATTCTTCTGCCAGTCCACATTTCAGCCATTTCATTACGAGGCTGAATGAAAATGATTTCGTCGTACTTGTCGTTTGGTCCTTCTTGATCGTCCTTAAAAATCAATAGCACAGCATGCGGCTCTTTGTAACCAGTCAGGTAGTAAAAGTTAGGGTCTTGATGATAAACATAATCCACATCATTCGCTCGGTTTCGAACTGGATTTGCAAAAAATACGGCAACCGAATTGTTGGGCATTTTTTCTCTCACCAATAATCTACGCTCCTTATGAAATTCTTTTGACAAAAAATCATCTGGTAAATCTTGAGCACTTGTGCTAATAAGAGTAACAACAGCTAGAATGGCAATATTGAATTTTTTCATATTCTATGGTTAGATCTTCGAAGATAGATAAACACAAATAATGAGTATCAACTTTTACTCAAACGGCATAAAAAAGCCTGATCCTTCATATCCAGGATCAGGCTTTAGTTCCAATATTACTACTCAATCCACTACTTCTCCCGAGAACCACAATTGTGTGTATTCACCAGACGCAGTAGTCTTCACCTTCACGCTTTTCTTAAAAACTCCCACCTTCGAAGATTTGAAGTTCGCTTGGATCGTTGCGGTTTCGCCAGACTTAATTTCATTCTTTGAAAAATCGACAACTGTGCATCCACACGATCCTTTGGCTTCCAATATCCTTACCGGTTCGTCCCCCTCATTGGTGAATTCGAATGATAGTTCTTTTGTTTCTCCTATTTCTACCTGACCTAGCTCTAGGCTAGTCGTCTTCCAGGTAATTGGTGCGACATGGGCTACTACAGCTACTGCAATTCCCAAGAGTACGATTGATAATGTTTGTTTCATATTAATTAGTTTTTGTTTGACTCAAACTTGCAGATAAGCATCACTAACTCTTGTTAACGCTTTTCAAACAATTGTTAACGAAAAGTTAAAGTCCAATTCATAGAAGAATATCGACCTAATTTCGGACTGTGACTAAAAACAGACCAATACAAATAATGATTCTGTTAGCAGCGATTTCCCTGGCCGGAATTATCGCTGTACAAGTTTATTGGGTCGCTCGAGCCGTTGAAGAACAGGAGCAAGCGTTTGATCATAATGTCAGAATGTCCTTGCGTTCAGTTGCGGATTCTATGTGCCAGATAGACGGTAATGATCTGATCGATAACAAACCCATAGACAAAGTCACGAGTAACTACTTTGTTGCTCGGCTTCAATACAACATAAATATCTCCAATCTCGAGCGACTCATTTCTGAACAGTTCGAAACAAGGGGTGTGAATATTGATTATGAATATGGTGTCTACAATTGCGAGACAGACAGAATGGTATTTGGAGAATTGGTGAGTCAAGAACAAGATGACAGTGTCGAAAAGATCCGTTTACCAGAACTCAAAGAGGATGAATATTACTTTGGGGTGTACTTCCCAAGTAAAACAGCTGGCCTTCTTTCAAATATGAGCATTTGGAAATTTATGACGGCCGGTACAGTACTTATGCTTTTGTTCTTTGGTTACGGATTGGTTGTGGTGCTAAAACAGCGCCGCTTGAGCGAAATCCAGAAAGATTTTATCAATAACGTAACTCATGAATTGAAGACTCCTCTAGCTACTCTAAAGCTTGCCGCTGAAGTAATTAACAAAAACACGACTGGAGATAAATCTACGAAGTACGCCAAAATCGTGTGTCAGGAAACTAATCGTTTGGAAGCACAGGTGGAACAAATCCTTTCGACATCATTAGCTGAGCATACTCAGGAAGTGTCTATGGAAAAAGTGGAAGCATCAACTTTTCTTAATGAAATAGTTGAAAAATTTAAGCTCGAATACTCAGACGTTCAATGGGAGATTGAATTGAAAAATTCCGATGATGTACTAAAGACCAATTGTCAAAATTTAGAAGCCATTCTGCGAAATCTTGTTGATAATGCGGTGAAATATGGTAATGGTGAAGTGGGGATTTCGACTGATTCTAAATCTCGAAATTTAGAAATCATTATATCCGACAATGGCTCGGGAATTCCCAGAATTTATCAAAAGAAGATATTTGATAAATTTTTTCGAATTCCATCCAACAACCAGCATGATGTAAAGGGATATGGCCTGGGAATGTATCTTGTGAAAGCAAGTTTGAAACAAATAAGGGGATCAATTCAAATCAATTCGACACCTGAAGGAACATCCTTCACAGTGTCTCTGCCAAAAGGCCAATAGAAGAGTAGGCTCTTATGGAGTCAAAAGTTTGACGGCAGTAGATAAATTCAAATCGCTTTTTAGTCTTTCCGAAATTGCCAATTTGGATACCTTCTGATAGTTTGCCTGAGTTTGGTCAATAAAGAAATCAGGCAATAGCCCCTTGCTCTGCCAAGAATGACCTTTTGGGCTATACATGGCACTACTTATGAACTTCACTCGATAGTTATTTTTTAATGTAAATGTTGTTTCTATCACTCCCTTTCCGAAGGTCTTTTTACCAATGATAATTGCTCGTTTGTGATCTTGTAGGGCACTCGCTATTATTTCAGAAGCTGATGCTGTTTTTTCATTGATAAGTAGTGCCATCTCAAAATCAAGAAACTTGTCTTCTGATGCAGCATAATTGATCACACCTTCTGATCGGGACTGAGTTCTTAGTACAATATTCCCTGATTTCATGAATAGTTTCGAGACATTGATTCCTTCGTTCAGCACTCCACCTTTATTGTTTCTCAGATCCAAAATAATCTTGCCCATGCCATCTTCTTTCAATCTGGTTAATTCGTTTTCAATGTCGATAGAAATTCCAAGTGAAATTAACTTGACTTCAATTAGAGCAATGCTCTGATTAGGGATTTTAGTCACTACTAGATTCTGGGTTTTTAGTGTGTCTCTGGTCAATCTGACATCAAATATCTTGATGTCCCGAACAACCTTCAGGGTTGACTTGCTGCCTATCGAACCATCAAGCAGTTGATTCACTTCGTTAATTCCTAGATCACTCAGACCCTGATTGTCAATTCTCACAACTCTATCTTGAAGCATGAGCTCTTTCTCTGCATCGGATCCTTCGGTTAGTGAGGTAATGGTTAAGCTGCCATCTTGCGCATTGAACGAACTACCAAAGCCAAGTGACACTTTTATCCCCTTCAACGAGTTCAAGATTTTTTCATATTCATCTTCTGTCCAAAGCTGTGCGAGATTGGGCACTTCAGGCGGAGATATATGTTTTAGCATCCCTTCTATTGATGCCTAATACAGATCATTCTCAGAAATCCCATCGTAATAGTATTTTTCACTTATCAGATTTTTTATCTCTTCAAATGAATCCTTCCCGTTTCCGGATTTGTCAAAGGACACATCGAATAGCGGTTTCTGCTGAGAGAACCCTGCAACAGATAGAATGAGGAGTAAGGCAAATTGCCTGAATCGAATTCTCATAAACGACGCATTTGTTTTTCAAAGATTGAAACTAATAAAACGTTACTTTAACGAACCCGTTTTAACTAATTTCATGAAAAGATTCTATCCCAATCAATAATGGCAACTGAAAAAATACTATTCGCAGAAGACGACCACAACCTTGGTCTAGTCACTAAGGAAGGCCTTGAAGAAGCCGGTTTTGAAGTGACGTGGTGCAAGAATGGAGAAGAAGCCTGGAAAACTTTTGGAGGCCAGGATTTATGCCTCATTGACATAATGATGCCGAAGATGGATGGCTTCACATTAGCAGAAAAAATTCGGGAAAAGGATGAGTTCACTCCCATACTTTTTCTCACAGCCAAGTCTTTGGAAGAAGATCGCTTAAGAGGATTTGAGATTGGCGGTGATGACTACATTTCTAAACCATTCTCCATGCAAGAGCTGGTATATCGGCTTCAGGTTTTTCTGAAAAGAACAGGAGATCGTGAAATAGCAAGTGATGAATTTAATTTCGGTTTTTGTCAGTTTGATCTTCAAAACTTGCTTCTTACCGTCTCAGGGCTAACCCAATCTTTAACTCAGCGAGAGGGGGAATTGCTGGCTTTGCTACTCGCCAAAAAAAACCAACTCCTGAAGCGCGAAGAAATCCTCGAAAAAATCTGGGGAGAAAATGACTACTTTATGGGGAGGAGTTTAGATGTGTTCATATCCCGACTCAGGAAATATCTCAAAGGAGATTCTGGTGTAGAAATCAAAAATCATCATGGAGTGGGGTTTGTGCTTTCGTGCAAATAAAAAGCCGAGCCTCTCACCAAGACCCGGCTTTTAAAAAGTAAGCATCACCTAATCAATGACAACCATTTTGGTGAGACGTTTCTTGTCCTTTGTAATTTCTAGCAAATACTTGCCATCAGAGTAGTTGGAAAAATCAATGTTGTCGGAAAAAGTACCTCCAAATTTTTCGAAGTAGCGGTTGTATATGTCCTTACCGTCTTCATTGGAGATTTTCACTGTGAGTTCACCAGCATCCTCCACTCTGAATCTTAAAGTAAGCCTGCTGTTCAGTATCATGAAATCAGGATCAATGTCGAATTTGCTATTCGCGTCTACATTACCTCGCTTCCCAAACTCACCTTCAGTATCTTCGATGCTAATTCCACTTCGATTGATTCTTCTTGAATACAAACTAGAACTCATTTCTTCTATTTCCTCCATTGACTCCATGATGTCCTTTTGGAGGTTTTTATCGAGACCCTTTAACTTTTCTTCCAATTCAGCCATTTTTTCCTCGAGCTCCTCCTCGTATTCTTCGGAATCAAAAGATTTCAAGTCGAATATTGCATTATCATCACCATAAAAGAAGCTGTTGTGACCTCCACCATTTCGAAACTCGTGTTTTTTCAGATGCCTTAAAGGCCTTGAATCATCATCGTCGAAACTGAACGAATACGCTCTTGTTCCTCCATCTCCATGTAGTTCAATCAATTTTTCGTGCAATCCATCTGTGTCAAAATACAAATTAAAATCTTTGTCGTCTCCAGCGAATTCATGATACTCTTCGTCTGCCTGCATTTCAGCAGCATTGGCATACCCTCGCTCGAAGGTTTGCTTCTTTCCATCCACTTCCTTCGTGACTGTAACCTTGATTTTGCTGTCCTCATCCTGAGCCTGACTGGTGCAGGCCGTACCTGCTACAAGCAGGGTGATCAATAGGGTCTTAATTAATTTGTTCATAGTCTTTATTTTATTTTGTTCGAATGTACGAGAGGTAAATCTTAAGAGCTGTTAAGGTGCTGTTAAGCCTTGTTAAATTTGGTTAAACAGACATCTGAAGGCATTTTCCCACGTAAATTTGTTTGTCACTGATCTTCGGTAAATGAAAAAATCTGCGCTCAAATGGGTTATTGCGCTAATGGGCTTTTCGCTCATTGGAATGATTGGGTTTCAACTCTATTGGATTGATTCCGTGATCACAGCAAATGAAGAGCGCTTCACTAAAGACGTGCTGGAGGCCATGAACAATGTTGCCCTCAAGCTTGAAAAACAAGAGACTGTTGAGGCGTTCAATAAATACAAGCATTTAACAAATGAAAAACCTCGAGTACGCCAAGCAAGAAGAGCACTAAATCAAAAACCTATTCCATCACGTGTAGAAATATCAGATAGTTCGGTGAGTGATTTTTTGCAAATTCAGTCTTTTGACTCTAGAAACCTGCAAGATCTGACCTTCGAGACTAATTTTCCTACTACTCAAATTGAGGTGTTTGATACTGTGCAGATGGGCGATGATTTTCAGGTCGTTTTTAATTACCAATTCTCACAATCTACTGGGCGAAATACTATTTATGACCCTCACATCATTGAGCGTCATGGAGTAAATGAAAATCTCGAAAATGAACTTGAGGAGAAGCAAACTGAAATTGCTGTACTCGAAGAGAAGCTTGATTGGGTGTCAAGAAAATATGAGCTTACGGCTAATGTTCTAGATGAGCTCTTGCTCCCAGGTCGAAAGTTATCGAACAGGTTTAATCCCACGCATTTGGATTCCCTTCTATCCCTCGAACTTCAAGACAAAGGGATACACCTAACCTATGATTATGGAGTAGTGTCTCCGAAAACGCAAAAATTTGTAGTGCTTGATGATCCGGAAAAGAAAGAACCCCTGGAGCAAAGTGAATTGCGAGCGAGTCTGTTTCCCAATGACCTTTTAGGTAATCGTGCTTTTCTGGTCTTGGATTTTCCAGGAAAATCACAATACCTGCTAAAGAAAATATGGCTGACCATGGTGAGCTCGGGTATCTTAGTTTTTATTATCATCCTTTGTTTCGGCTACTCCATTCGAGTAATCCTACAACAGAAAAAGCTGTCCTTAATGAAGAATGATTTTATTAACAACATGACTCATGAATTCAAGACACCTATTGCCACGGTTTCTTTAGCAACAGAAGCACTGCAAGACAAGGATGTCCTGAAATCTTCTAATATGCATGAACGATACATCAAGATGATCCAGGAAGAAAATCAGCGCTTGGGATCCCAAGTTGAAAGAGTTTTACAGATCGCTGCAATCGAAAAGCAGGATTTCAATTTGACTATGGAGGGACTCGACCTTCATAAGATTATTCGTTCACTTATAGAAAATATGAAGATACAAGTGGACAATAAAGGAGGAAGGATCACTTCTGTTTTCAGTGCTCGGGAGTTTTTATTAAATGGAGATGAAACCCATATTTCGAATTGTATCATGAACCTGCTCGATAATGCAAATAAATATTCGCTTGAGTCTCCGAACATTATTGTGCGTACTGAGAACAAGCATGATTCATTATGTATCTCAGTTCAAGATCATGGAATGGGCATGTCGAAAGAGACACAAAAGCATGTCTTTGAAAAATTCTATCGACTTCCAACTGGAAATCGACATGACGTCAAAGGCTTTGGTCTAGGCTTGTCTTATGTGAAAAACATGGTGGAGGCACATGAAGGATCAGTGGAGGCAGAGAGTACATTGGGTAAAGGCAGTAAATTCACAATCACCCTACCAATTACTTAACTATGGGACATACTAAAATACTAATCACAGAAGACGATCCAAATCTTGGGCAAATACTTAGTGAATATCTTACACTAAAAGGATTTGAAACCATCCTATGTCCAGATGGAGATCAGGGTGCAAAGAGATTTGCGCGCGACAAATTCGACCTTTGCATTCTTGATCTGATGATGCCTAAGAAGGATGGATTTACCCTGGCCAAAGAAATCCGAGTGAAGGATCAGGATACACCCATTATTTTCCTTACGGCCAAATCAATGCAAGAGGATATCATCAATGGGTTCAAGGTGGGAGGAGACGATTATATCACAAAGCCATTTAGCATGGAAGAGCTGCTTTTGCGCATTCAAGCTGTTTTGAAGCGATCTCATCCACCAGAGGAGGAGTTCCCGACAGAGTTTACACTTGGAAATCTGAAATATTACTATACAGAAAACAGACTTGAAAAGCCCTCAGGTGAAATCAAACTCACTACAAAAGAGAATGAACTACTGAAGATTTTCTTTCAGAATCTAAACCAGACGCTTGATAGAAGCATAGCACTAAAAAAAATCTGGAAAGACGATAGCTACTTCAACGCCCGAAGTATGGACGTCTATATAGCCAAACTAAGGAAACATTTGAAGGAAGAGCCCAACATCAAAATCCTGACAATTCATGGTGAGGGTTTTAGAATGGTTGAAGTGCAGTAGCACTTGTGTTATATTTGTTTCATGCAATTACTCCCTTCTATTTCGGTAAGCCAGGGCAGAACCGCTCGACTCAGGCAAGGGGATTATTCCTCTGAAAAGGTTTATGACGTCAGCCCGATCGATGTAGCCAAGCAATTCGAAGATCACGGTATCCATCAAGTCCATTTGGTGGATTTGGAGGGGACAAAAGTCAGGCAACCGGCTAATTACGATACACTTCAGCTTATCAAAGGGTATACCTCACTTGAAGTGAATTTTGCTGGAGGAATCCATACGGATGGTGATCTGAGCAAAGCATTCGAACATGGAGCTGCTACTATCACGGCCGGCAGTGTCTCTGTGAAAAACAAGGATCTTTTTGCTGCGTGGATCATGTCTTACGGTCGAGAGAAAATAATGCTAAGCGCAGATGTTCGAAATGAGTTCATCCATGTGAGGGGTTGGCAAGAATCTACCAAGATCAACTTGATTGATCATGTTGGGTATTTCTATAATCGAGGTTTGAAATATCTTAAGTCAACTGAAATCACTAAGGACGGAGTGCTGGAAGGGCCGGCTTTCGGATTCTATAAAGACATCCTTCATGAGTTTTCAGGCATTTGCATTTATGCAAGTGGGGGAATAAGGAATATGGATGATATTAAGGCACTTCAGGACATGGGATTGTACGGAGTAATTTTCGGTCGCGCTTTTTATGAAGGTAAGATATCCCTCAAGGAAATAGAAGAATTTGTTAAGTAGCCTATTGCAGGAAATTTCTCAAAGACTCAGATCGTGAATCGTACTTGTGCTTGTAAATGAAGTAGAGAATGAAATTATACTTATTTACAGTTACATCGGTGGAGTCTGAATCTATTTCACCTTTCTCAACTGTCAATTTCGGCAGTACCTCTTTGTTTTCCGTTTTTTCTATTGGATCCGTTGAGATTATGGCCTTAGAGCTCTCACCCTCCTTTTTGTCTCCCAGTTCACTTTTGGATTTGTTTTCGTCCCTGTCGGCTAAATCAGAAGCACTGACCCAGCTAGTAAGGAAAAAAACGAGAAGCATTGTGAGTAGGTATTTCAGAGTCTTTCAGGTTTAGATGTAAAGGAACGGCAATGGTTCAAAAAGGTTATAATCTTAACAGATTTTAACTCTGTATGCTATTCATGTGCCAGCGCGAACGGCATAACATATGCAATTTCAATAATGAAGAAAGTTATAGCACAGAAAATAATTTCAACGCCCATGAAAGCAATGGCTTCATATTATGAATGCAAGGATTTTGCGTTTTCACCAAATTTCATAAAATTTAGCGCATTAAAAAAGCTCCACTTTCAAGGAGCTTCTAATGGGGTGGAAGATGGGGCTCGAACCCACGACCCTCGGTACCACAAACCGATGCTCTAACCAACTGAGCTACAACCACCATGGCAAACTTAAAACTCCTGATTGTAGGAATCCTAAAACGGAACGCAAATTTAGAAGCATTCCTGAATATTGGAAATTCTTATCGATTAAAAACTAATCGCTCACCCAATATATCATCGTCGAACGACCCCTTGTGAAATGCCAAATGTCCTGAGATAAATGTTGAATGAACAGACGCTCCAAATTGCTGACCTTCAAATGGAGACCAACCACATTTTGAAAGGATGTTGGTACTATCCACTTGATGAGATCCATTCAAATCCACTAGCACCAAATCTGCCCAATAACCTTCTCTAATAAATCCTCTTTCCTTGACCTGAAAGCAAACGGCAGGGGCATGACTCATTTTTTCTACCAGCCTCTCCAGAGTTATTTTTCCTTGTTTATGGCTCTCTAGCAATGCCATAAGCGCATGTTGCACAAGTGGCCCCCCAGATGGAGCCTTGGTGTAAATATTTTGCTTCTCTTCAAGTGTGTGTGGCGCATGATCAGTGGCCAGCACATCAATCTTATTTTCAAGCAGCCCTCTCCATAAAGCTTCACGATCTGTGGCTGACTTCACAGCGGGATTCCATTTGATCAACGGGCCCTTGTCCTTGTAATCATCAGCTGAGAACCACAAGTGATGCACACAGGCTTCAGAAGTTATTCTCTTTTCTGAAAGACCTAGCTGATTATCAAAAAGCTCAACCTCCTCCGCCGTAGAAATGTGAAGAATGTGTAAGCGAGTGTTGTGCTTCCTGGCAAGCTCAACTGCAAGTGAAGAGGATTTATAACAAGCTTCCCTGCTCCTAATGACGGGGTGTCTGTCAATGGGAATCTCCTCACCGTATTTTTCAATATGCTCAGCAAGGTTACTTCGGACAGTTTCCTCATCTTCACAATGCACTGCAACTAACATTGGTGAATTTGCAAAAATCTGATTCAGTATTTGTTCATCATCTACGAGCATATCGCCCGTAGATGATCCCATGAATATTTTTAGTCCACAGACATTCGATGTGTCCGTCTTCAATACCTCTTCAAGATTTGCATTGGTGACCCCCATATAAAACGAGTAGTTTGCAAGGGACTTCTTTGCTCCTAAGGCATACTTTGCCGCCAGCAATTCTTGAGTTGTAGTTTGAGGAATTACGTTCGGCATTTCCATAAAGGAGGTAATACCTCCAGCCACAGCGGCTCGGGATTCTGTGAAAATGTCTGCCTTATGCGTAAGACCCGGCTCACGAAAGTGTACTTGATCGTCAATCATTCCAGGAAGGAGGAGCAGCCCCTCAGCACGAATTTCTTCTGCAGTCGAGACATCAAAATTCAATCCAATTCGCTGAATTCTTCCGTCCGAAATTAAGACATCTTGAAAGGTTCTCACCCCTTCATTTATGAGTTCGGCTCCTTTAATTAAATATCTTTTGCGTGTATTCATGGGTTAAGTCAAGTACTCAATTTTCTTTATCCTATATGCAAAATACCAAGAGATGCGCAACAAAATTATAATTGAGGACAGTTAGACGTAGCAAAGCGACGAATTATTTCTATGCTTTTGTTTAGAAAGATGGTGAGTCTTTCCTACATAGCTGGCTGAGAGATCATGTGGGTTTGCGTATGCGACCACATTGATCGTTCCTCTTAATCATCCGACTTGTCAATCGCTCCCTCCAGTTTATCCGCTATGATTCTTTTGTCCTGATTTGCCACTTCCCACGCTGTATGAAAAATCAATCTTGCCCTATCCTCCATTAATTCAAAATTGATCTTCTCTATAGTATCGGTTGGCTGATGATAATCTTCGTGCGTTCCATTGAAATAAAAAATGATCGGAATATTATACTTTGCGAAGTTGTAATGATCTGATCGATAGTAAAATCTATTTGGATCGTCCTCATCGTTATAGGTGTAATCCAAATCAAGATTTGAATACGTTGTGTTAACCTTTTCCGAAAGCTCATGCAATTCCTGAGAAAGCCTATCCGTGCCAATTAAATATATATAGTTAGGATTCTCTAAGTGCACATCATCCACTCTTCCTACCATATCAATATTCAAATTTGTCACTGTGTTTTCAAGAGGAAAAACAGGATTATCTGTGTAATACTCCGAACCCAAAAGACCTTTTTCTTCCCCTGTTACTGTCATGAAAAGCATGCTTCTTTTAGGCCCCTTCCCTTGGGCTGCTGCAGTAGTAAATGCTTGGGCCAGCTCCAAAACAGAAGTCGTTCCAGAGCCATCATCATCAGCTCCATTGTTGATGTCTTCACCAGTAATCCCTATATGATCATAGTGCGCAGTAATCACAACTAGCTCCTCCGGTTTTTCACTTCCTTTCAAATAACCAAGTACATTCTCAGTACCAACCGATTTATCTAAATAGTCAGCATTGAAGACAATAGTCGTATTCTCTCCGCTCTTAATTTCATCGAATTCCTTATCAAAAACCCAAGATACCAGCCCCCTGTCTGCAATAATAATTTTATCACTTTCATTATCTCTAGTGTCTAATTTTAATCCAGCTCCTTTCAAATAACGACCATATCTCCCTAATACTGATCCAAATTCGTCATCATTGGTTATTACAATGACAAACCCAACCGCTCCTGCTTCTTTGGCAATTCTGATACGTTCTTCTAATCCCCCCATTTTTTCCGTCACATAGGCCATGTACTTGCCAGCATATTCGCTCGCATTTTCATCATCATCACCAGCCATCATTATTTTGACATATTCCTCGCCAGAAGTTTCTGAACGAGAATAGTAGATAAAGTCTTCAAATCCAACCTTCTTATCCTCTCCTTCACGAAAATATAATGCTCCAATGGCAGATTCTGTTAACTCAAATTTCTGATAATACGAGCCGTTGACAGGAGCCTCTAAACCAAACTCTTTGAATTTATCGGCTATATATTTTGCCGCCATTTTTTGCCCTCTTTTTCCAGTTTCACGACCCTCATATTCATCGGATGCTAATATGCTCAAATTCGAATTCAAGTCTGCGGCAGTAATTGTCTTGGCGTATTTGATAGCCTGCTTGTCTTGAGCATTAACAAAATTTATTATAACAATTAACCCCAAGTATGTAATTAAATTTCTCATTCATTTGTTCTTTGTAAGTTGCAATTTAGTCCAAATTAATTGTGCCAACCTTGACTATTATTTTAGTGGTTGAATCACCTTACATTTGCGGTCTTAAACGACTTTAATTGTAACAACTCATGGCATTCAACCTTCAAGATCGAGTCGATTTCGCCTCTCGACACAATAGCCCCACTACTGGTCAAATCAACGAAATGATCGCGCAGATAGGTGTGAATTCCGTTGATCAGTTGATTGAAGAATCCATTCCAACTGCCATTCGAAGCAAAAAAGCTCTTGATATTCCACCAGCTCTTAATGAGTTCGAATATTTGAAAAATATCAAGAGCATTGCTTCTCAAAACAAAGTATTCAAATCTTATATCGGTCAGGGGTATTATAACTGTGTGGTTCCGTCCGTTATACAGCGAAACATCTTGGAAAACCCTGGTTGGTATACTGCCTATACTCCTTATCAAGCTGAAATAGCTCAGGGCCGTTTAGAGGCGTTGATAAATTTTCAGACAATGATCATCGACCTAACGGGAATGGAGCTTGCCAATTCGTCTCTGCTAGACGAAGCGACTGCAGCTGCTGAGGCCATGAATATGCTATATGGCATGAGAAGAGGAGATAAAAAATCTGCCAATAAATTTTTGGTGGATATGGAGGTCTTTCCTCAAACTATTGATGTGCTCAAGACGCGAGCGATACCTTTTGGAATAGAATTGGAAGTGGTAGACTTAGTGAATTCTGAAATATCTGCTTCAAATGTTTTTGGCATTTTCTTCCAGTATCCAAATAATTCAGGCTCAATACAAGATTGGTCAAACATGATTTCCAGAGCTAAAGAAAGCAATGTATTTGTAGCTTGCGCCGCTGATTTGCTTGCCTTAACACTTCTTACGCCTCCTGGCGAATGGGGAGCCGACGTTGTGGTGGGGTCTTCACAAAGATTTGGTGTACCCATGGGCTATGGAGGCCCACATGCAGGTTATTTTGCTACCAAAGAAGCATATAAACGAGCAGTCCCCGGGCGGATTATTGGGCTCTCAAAAGATGCTCATGGAAATGATGCCTACCGAATGGCTCTGCAAACCCGTGAGCAGCATATCAAGAGAGAGCGTGCTACTTCCAATATATGTACAGCTCAAGTTCTACTCGCAGTAATGTCTTCGATGTACGCCGTTTATCATGGATCAGTCGGTCTTAAGCGAATTGCCAGCAGAACGCATGGTCTGGCCAAGCAAACAGCTGAAGCACTTTCCAAACTTGGCTTCCAAAATCAAAACAATCTTTTCTTCGACACACTCAAAATTTCATTGGACGGCAATCAGATTTCTGAATTGAAGAAACAATCCGTGCAACAAGAAATCAATTTCAGGTACTTTGAAAATGCTGTAAGTATTTCGTTCGATGAATCAAATACCACGGATGATGCAAATGATGTCGTAAGCCTATTTGCTCAATTAAGCGGATCAGTGGCTATCGAGATTGATGAAAATGTAGAAATTGTCTTTCCAAATTCTCTGGAGAGGTCATCCGAGTACCTTACTCATCCAGTGTTCAATCGATATCATTCCGAACATGAGATGCTTCGATACTTAAAACGATTGGAAAACAAAGATCTGTCACTTGTGCACTCAATGATTTCTCTGGGTTCGTGTACAATGAAGCTAAACGCAACCACTGAAATGATCCCGATTACATGGCCAGAGTTTGGAAATATGCACCCATTCGCGCCAAAAGACCAAGCTCAGGGATATGCTCTTTTGATTAAGGAATTACATGATTGGTTGGTTGAAATAACCGGTTTTCATGCTGTTTCCTTTCAACCCAACTCTGGAGCTCAAGGGGAATATGCTGGGCTCATGGCAATCAAATTATATCTTGAAGGGATTGGGCAACCTCAGAGAAACGTGACCCTTATACCTTCCTCCGCTCATGGTACTAATCCAGCCAGCGCTGTGATGGCCGGGATGAAGGTAGTGATTGTCCAATGTGATCAACATGGAAACATTTCAAAGACTGATCTGAAAGAGAAAGCAGAAGCCAATAAAGAAAACCTGGCTGCCCTGATGGTAACTTATCCTTCTACACATGGGGTATTTGAAAAATCCATTATTGAGATATGCCAAATCATTCATGACAATGGTGGGCAAGTGTATATGGATGGAGCAAATATGAACGCTCAGGTTGGCTTGACTTCTCCTGGTATAATTGGAGCCGATGTTTGCCATTTGAATTTGCATAAGACTTTCTGCGTTCCTCATGGTGGTGGCGGTCCAGGCATGGGACCTATTGCAGTCGCGGAGCATTTGACCCCATACCTTCCGGGGCATGTTGAAAACGGAAATAAAATCTCCGCAATCTCCGCGGCACCTTTTGGTAGTGCCAGCATTCTACCCATTTCTCATGCATATATTGCTATGATGGGTGCTGAAGGACTTACGGAAGCGACACGGATGGCTATCCTTAATGCAAATTATTTAGCGGCCAAATTGAAGGATCATTATCCCGTGCTTTACAAGAATTCGCAAGGAAGAAATGCTCACGAGCTGATCATTGACTGCCGTGACTTTAAGAAATCAGGAATTGTGGTTGAGGATATTGCCAAGCGATTGATGGATTATGGTTTTCATGCGCCTACTGTTTCTTTCCCCGTGCCAGGCACCCTGATGATCGAGCCAACTGAAAGCGAAGAAAAAGGTGAACTAGATCGTTTTTGTGATGCCTTAATTTCGATTCGTGGAGAAGTTCAGGAGGTCATTGATGGAAAAGCAGATGCTGAAAATAACCTGCTCAAAAATGCACCACACTCGTACAAGGTTCTTGTGGCGGATAATTGGGAGTATCCTTACTCGCGAGAGAAAGCCGGCTTCCCAGCGCCGTATGTCAGAGAAAACAAATTTTGGCCTGCTGTCAGCCGAGTGGACAATGCATATGGCGATCGAAATCTAGTGTGTAGCTGTATTCCAATCGAGGCGTACGAGCTTGAAGAGGCTTAGCAAAGCTCCACGATAAATGTCCCTGAAACTTGATTGTCGTCATCAAAATCTGCGTCGATGTAGCCAACCAATTGTTGTGTGTCAGGATCAATGGCAATAATTGTTATGAAGCCCGCTGTTGCCGATAGCACTGTTCCATTTCCTAAAACAAATTTTACGCTCTCATCAAATACTGGCAAGGGGATAGAGTAGTCACCAGACTGGAGAGGTAATATCATCTGTAAATGGGGATTGCTTGAGCTTATTATTGGGCATGGATCATCTCCAAGTTCCTTGGTTGAAAGGAGTAAAAATTTGTATTTGAAATCTGCAGATATGAGTGTCGAATTTCCCATTTTATATTCCCAATCAACTCCTCCAATCTTTCCCGCTAAGGGGACATCTGGTACATCAATGTCATCTCCTTTGCAGGCACTCAGAATAATTGTGAATGAAATCCCCCCAATAATGATCCCTGTCCTTATGAATTTAATCAAGTGCATGCTTTAGAAACGTTTCTTTCTGATTCTGTATATATCTGGCTTCAGAAATATCCACAAACTTAAACTTAATCGTGCCCGCTAGGATCATTCGCCCTAGTCTTGGTAAATCTGCCATAATCACCTGACCAATTCTTGGGTATCCTCCTGTGGTCTGGGAATCAACCATAAGAACAATTGGAAGACCTTCATTGGTGAGTTGTATAGTACCTGGAAATGTAGGAACTGATTTCATTTCGGTTTGAATAGACTCCACGACTGACCCTTCTAATCGAATGCCCATTCGATTAGATTTAGTGGAGATTTTCCAAATCTTCTTTTCAAAATCTGATTTCTTAATTTTTACCCTTTCAAATTCAGGTCCTTTCAAAATCCTTATTACTTGATGTCCTGAAGATTTAAGAAGTACCTGCTCAGGAAGGTACTTGGTAGCAGGTCTATTGGGCACAGATGCAGACAACCGATCTCCCTTTTTTAGTATGTTTCCATCCATCCCTCCAAGTTTCGCTAATGGATAAGTGGAACTACTTCCGAAGTGTGATTGCCCTTCCACTCCGCCATCGATAGCCAAATATGTTAACCCAGAATTTTCGATTTTCAGAAGATCCGTATCAAAAACTCTGATGGTTTCGTGCGTCGGAATCCTTTCTCCATTTACAGACGCATTTACCTTTGTGCAAACAATGCCCAAATAGGCTTCACCTAAAATTTTCCCTTCGAATCGCCCTCCAATTATTTCGACTATCGCAATATCAGGAGCATTGCCCACCAAATAATTAGCTAAAAAGTGAGATTCATTATCTAAACAACCACTTTGTGGAATCGCGTAACCTCTTTGCCCAAATCGGCCCCTGTCCTGAATTGATGAGTGAATGCCAGGTGATATGATCTCAAGAACCTCCATTCCAATCGTTAAATTCATCTAAAGAAATGCGAAAGAACTTCACGAGCCTTCCCGATGGAATCGGAGAAGGCGATGAAGAATTCTTGTTGAAAAAAGTAAGCGGAGAGCGTCCAATAATTTGCCAGCCTCCAGGACTTTCTAAGGCATAAACACCTGTCTTTTCACCCCCAATTCCCACTGAGCCAGCTGGGATTTTTGTGCTGGGAGTCTGCTTTCTTGAACAATGCAATTGCTTAGATAACCCCTTCAAATAAATAAATCCAGGTATAAATCCAAAAGAAGCTTGGTACGCATTTGATATATGAGTCTCGATGAAAACTTCTTTATCAAGTCCAGTCATCTCAAGTACATTTTCAAAATCTTCACCTAATTCGTAGCAGACTGGTACTTCAATAATCTCAACATTTTGATTCTGCTCAATCGAAAATTCAAGTTGAGAAATTCGCTCAATCAATTCTTCAGATTTGCAGTCCGGGCTGTATTGGATAGCAACCTCTTCATCTGATCCAACCACATCTATCACACCCGTCAATTTGGTTGCTCTAACAGCGTCAGCTAGCACGGTAGCATTTTCATGCTTAATAATCATTACATTTTCTGAAAAATCAATCCAATTCATTTCTCGACGGTTTTGATTTCAATCCCTTCGCTGGCTAACATGGATCGTATTTCCTTCACCACATCAATTGCCCCTGGAGTGTCCCCATGAACACACAACGACTTTATTTGAATTGTAGCATGCCCCTTGGATGTGTGTACTTGATTATTAACCACAAGTTCATAAACGTGTTTCTTCAGTTTATCAATATTCTCAATGAGACCATCATCATTTCGAGATACTAACTGATTTCGAGCACTATATCGCCTGTCTGCAAAGCCTTCAGGAACAAAACGTATTCTTCGCAAAGCGACTTTCTGCATTTCGCTATCGGCCATCCCATACAACATCAAATCCCCACCGATTTCTTCAATTACTGAAACGATTGTCTCACTGATATCGGCAGATTTGGCCGCCATGTTATACAATGCCCCATGAGGCTTTACATGATGTAAATATCCACCAGCTGCTTGCGTCATTTCCTTCAATTTTCGTATTTGAACACTAACCAACTCCATCAATTCAAGCTTGGGTAGTTGCATTTCAACTCTACCAAAATTCGCTCTATCATCAAATGAAGGATGAGCTCCAATGGCTACATCATTTCTGATAGCAAGACTGATGACCTCTTGAATAATCTGATCATCTCCAGCATGAAGTCCACAAGAAATATTGCATGATGATATCAACGGAAGAAGCTCGGATTCATTACCGATCCCCTCACCAACATCACAATTTAGATCTATTGATATCATTACAGAAAGTGAAAAACCGAATTGAAACTACGCACGCTTATGATTATTGAAATAAGGATCACAAATCCGCCCAATACATTTTGGGTTGGCGTATTTTTCCAATCACCCATCAAATTGGAACGATTGCACATCAGGATCAAGAAAATTACCACGACTGGAAGCAGTATCCCATTCGCAACTTGTGCTATTTGAATAACTGCAATTGGCTTTACGCCTGCTAAAGCAAATCCAACCCCCAGCACCAAAATCGTTCCCCACACCAATCGATTCTTCCATTGGTCTTCATCAGTCCATCCAAAAATCCCTTTAGCTGTCAGGGAAGCTGCCAGTGGTGCGGTCAATGAAGAAGAAATACCAGCTGAAAACAACCCAATTGCCATAAATGGTCGTGCAAAAGTACCTAGCAATGGCTCGAGTTGTCTAGCCATATCGCTCACACCTTTAATTATTCCTCCCTCTAAGGAAGCCGCTGTAATTAAAACGAACATACTTATCAATCCTCCGAGAATTATTGTTACGACCATCTCTCGTCTCAGAAGGCCAATGTCCGCAGTGCTCTTCCATTTCTTACTCACTGTAGCAGCATGCAAAAAGAGATTGTAAGGAACAATGGTAGTCCCAATCAGACCTAATGCCATTAGCTGATTATCTGAGGTCAACTTTGGAATAAAACCCATCATAACTTCTGACATACTATTGGTTATCAATAGAGCCGTGGTTGCAAAAACAACACTCATGATAATTACAAGAATCATGAGAACGTACTGAATGATTTTGTAATTGTCCTTCCAAAGAAGCCAAAAAACAATTGCACCAATTATAATTGGACCCCATAGCAAATGATTAAAACCCTCAACTTCTAAACCAAGTGCAGCACCCGTGATATTGCCCATTTCATAAGCGGCATTGCCAACGATAATTGCTGTGAAAACAAGCACCAGACTAGTGGTTTTCAAAAAAGGATTTTGTAGTTCTGAACGAAGGGCCTCACCAAGACCTTGTTGAGAAACCAAGCCAAGTCTAGCTGCCATTTCTTGCAATAGGACAGTTGCCGCTATTGCAAACAGAAGTACCCAGAGCAACTCATAGCCAAATCCTGCTCCTGCAAGCGTACATACAGTTAATGTGCCGGGTCCAATAAATGCAGCTGTGACCAAGGCGCCAGGGCCAACAATTTTCTCGAAATTCATACTTGAAGTTTATAAGAAACTATCTCTTCTTGCCTCTTACCAACAGGAAATGATTTTTCAGTATATTCAACCATCCCGTCATTAGAAATAGTTAGAATTGTACTACAACATGTTCCGTACTTCTCCGACTTTATACAAATCGCTGATAGCATCTTTTCCAGTTCATGATCTATTCCTGTATTCGGGAGTAGGTTGTCATCTGCAAGCGATTCATCTTGAAGCAATTTCAGTAAGTCGTCATGATTGAAGCTTGAGGATATTAGATTCGAAAATTCATTCTTTAATTTCTCAACCTTAGGCCAAGGGGTATCTAATAGTGCGTTACTTAGTCCATGAATCCCATTCTCAACAGTATTTATTGTCCCTTCATAATTAGAGAAATGGCTCATCAAAGACCCATCCCATAGAAGGAGATTGAATCCATTATAGTCACTTGCCTTTAAGGAAATATTCTCGAGATAGTCTTCAGCAGATTTAGAATCAATTAGATAATTCACTACCAAGTCTCCTCGAGATTTAGCATCCTCACGTATATTTTTCAGGTCGCGAAAATTGGTTACGGCTCCAAAATGACCTCCTTTATTTACTGCCATCCATGTACCTGCAGCTTCTAAATCTCTTCCACCCAGAATGGACGGATGATCTGTCCAATAATCTGCAACTGAGGTCGGCCTTTTATAAAATTCGTCTCGATTGGCTGCCAGTATCAATTTATAATCTGGATGAGCATTTACTGCAAATACGATCAGGCACATATCTTTGGCGAAATTATCTGTGAATGAGAAAAGTAATTCAGTATCTCCTTGACTATCAAAGAAAGCACTTTGACTGGAAAGTCTATCTGAGCATCGCGATTTTTTTGGCTATTTGTATCACGATCAACTATTGGTTAGATTTTGAGGATAGCTACATTGATCGCTCACAAGGCAAGCCCATCAAGTGGTTGTGGATGTTTCTGTTTCATATCTTTCCATATATTGGCGTTTGCCTTATCCTATTGACCTTTGGTAGAATTGAAAACTGGATCAGTAATAAGCAATTTTGGTTACGGCTAGGGATCGGTTTCGGAATATTGGCACTTGATCGTTCCTTTTATGGATACACACTTTTTACTGATTTCTTTAGCCGTCAAGAGTTCCATTTCATTGCGAGATGCATAAACTGGTCGTCAAGTTTATTTATCTCGGTAATTCCGCTGTTGATTTTTTACAGATTTCTGGAGAAAGACGACAACCCCAAAATCTACTATGGCCTCTCATTGAAAAGATTCGATGCTCGCCCCTATGCCATACTTCTATTGATTGCTGCCACTTTCATCGCCATTGGCTCTTTTATGGGTGACATCCAATCCTATTATCCGCGATTTCAGCATGCGCATATTCCACTTTTCATAAGAGAAACTAATTGGCCCAATTGGTTGGCCGTACTGGTTTATGAAATTTGCTATGGTAGTGATTTTATCTCTGTGGAATTATTTTTTAGAGGCTACCTAATATTTGCCTTTGTCAGAATATTAGGTCCATATGTCGTCTTGCCGATGGCTGCCACCTATTGCTTTTTGCACTTTGGAAAACCCCTTGGCGAAACCATTAGTTCCATTTTTGGAGGATATGTTCTTGGAATCATATCGATGAATAGTCGCAACATTTGGGGAGGAATATTCATTCACCTTGGAGTGGCCTGGCTAATGGAGCTGTTTGGATGGTGGCAGAATTTGAGGTAATAAAACCCTAAATTTGACCAATGGAATTCGGCAATCTGATATTTCTTCTCGTGGGAGCACTTATGGGAACAGGAGTGGGCTATCTCCTATTCAGGGTAATAAATGTCAACGATGTACCTCAATCCGATGAGTTGAAGATTCAACTCAAGCTGGAAATAGAGCGCAGCACAAAGCTCGCATCTGATCTACAACTAATTAATGACGAAATACGTGAAGAGCGGGAGAAAACCATTCATTTCGCAAATGAAAATGCCGGACTAAAAGCCAATAATTCAAATCTGGAGCAACACCTGACTGAACATAAAGTGGAGGTCACTCAAATTCAGGAAAAATTCTCGGCGGAATTCAAAAATCTCGCTAACAAAATATTTGAAGAAAAGAGTAAAAAATTTACTGAGCAAAACAAATCAAATCTGGATGTGCTATTAAATCCTCTCAAAGATAAAATTGAGAAGTTTGAAAAGAAAGTTGATGATTCCAGTAAGGAAAATATCAAATGGAATAGTGCCCTTAGTCAGCAAGTCAATGACCTTAAGCAGCTCAATCAACAAATAACAAAAGAAGCTGAAAACCTAACAAAAGCCATAAAAGGAGATTCCAAATCCCAAGGAAATTGGGGTGAAATTCAGCTTGAAGCTATCCTCTCCCACGCTGGTCTGGAAAATGGGATTCACTACGAGAAAGAAAAGAACTTTAAATCAGACGAAGGGTTTAATCAACGTCCGGATTATATCATCAAACTGCCGGACAACAAGTACCTCGTAATTGATTCCAAAGTTTCACTTACGGCCTATACCAACTTTTTTAATGCTGAAAGTAAGGAAGATCGTCAGCAGCATATGAAGTTGCACTTAGATAGTGTCCATACCCATATCAAGCAACTAAGCGATCGCAACTATCAAAATCTTTATGAAATCAACCAACCCGATTATGTATTGCTATTCGTAGCAAATGAACCTGCACTAACGGCAGCTCTTAAAGAAGATCAATCGCTATTTGAAAAAGCAATGGACAAAAATATCGTTCTTGTTTCTACGTCCACACTCTTAGCTACACTTCGAACAATTTCATACATATGGAAGCAGGATTTACAGAACAAAAACGCGCTGGAAATAGCGCGACAAGCAGGTTCGCTCTATGATAAGTTTACGAATTTCACCACGGATCTAATCAAGGTTGGTAAAAGTATAGAGTCAACAAAGAATGTTTATCAGGAAGCCGCTAAAAAGCTATATGACGGTTCAGATAACCTAATTAGAAAGACTGAAAGACTAAAAGAACTAGGTGCGAAAACGAGCAAACAGCAGGATCAACGACTGTTAGATGAAGCTGGTGCAACACCTTCTACTGGTAGCAAAAAGTCAGTGGATACATCAAAATCTCAACTTCTGGAAAACTCCGCAACAGGTATATAATTTTACTAGATGATAGGACTAACTTCTGACAATACGCTTAAAAAATTGATCATAGTAGGCGATAGAGTACTAATTCGACCAAAAAAGGATTCTGAAAAAACGGATAGCGGGATTTTCCTTCCGCCGGGAGTAAGGGAAAAAGAAAAAATTCAAAGTGGATACATTGTGAAGGCCGGACCGGGTTATCCAATACCAATGCCTACAGAGGAGGACGAGGCGTGGAAGTCAGATGAAGAACAGATAAAATACGTTCCTCTTCAAGCAAAGGAAGCTGATTTAGCAATTTTTCTTCAAAAGAGTGCTTTCGAAGTAATTTATGAAGGTGAGAAATTTCTCATCGTTCCACAATCTTCCATTTTGATGCTTGAGAGAGAAGAGGATTTGCTCTAAGCTTCGAAAATTCTTCCATTCAGTAAAATGTCATTCGTAGTTCACGGTATTTTCTTTATTCATTTTTCTCCGTATCTTGGCATTATTCTAAATCTATAAAACAGTTACATTATGAAAAAATTAGTTTTTGTTACAATCGCTGCTCTTGCTTTTACTCTAGTAAGCAATCCAATCTCCGCACAAGTAAGCGTGGAATTGGATTTTAGTTATAGTTCACCAGGAGGTGATTTTGCGGATTCCTATGATGGAGGAGTTGGTATAGCCATACATCCTAGATTTAATATTAGAGACCAAATGGCCGTTGGTTTACTTATTGGAGTAGATGCTTTTGTAGGTGGAGATTATTCTGATCCAGCAAATTCAGGCCTTACAGCCTCTGTGAGTGCAGCTGGAATTGTTGCGATCTTAGGGACATTTCAATATAAAATTCTAGATAGAAAAATAACTCCCTATGGTGAAATAGGTGTTGGGTCCTATAAATATACTGCTGGTACGGTAGACGCAACCAGTGCTATTACAGGAGCTGCATTTGAGGATACTTCCTATTTTGGTGTCGCTCCTAAAATTGGCGCAATGGCTGGATTCTTTAATATATATGCGGCTTATGTGGCTGCAGGAGATTTGAAATACACACAGTTTGGATTAGGATTCAGATTTGGTTCCAAATAAATAATACCTGATTAAAAATGGCCATCCCAATTATCGGGATGGCCTTTTTTGTTTAGAATCGATATTCTTATAATGTTCTCTTCACCTCTCTTGTTTCAAATCCTTCAATCACATCACCAACTTTGATGTCATTGAAATTTTTAATGCTGATTCCACACTCATAGCCTTTCTTCACTTCACCTACGTCATCTTTGAATCGCTTTAACTGATTGATGTCTCCGGTATACATAACGATCCCATCACGTACGAGACGAACCTTATTTGATCTTTTTACCATTCCATCCGTCACCATACAACCCGCCACCGTACCGATTTTAGTGATTTTGAATACCTCTCTCACTTCGATATTCCCTGTAATTATTTCCTCCTCAGTTGGTTCTAATAGTCCCTCCATCGCATCTTTGAGCTCATTGATCGCATCATAGATTATGGAATAAAGTCGGATTTCTATCTCTTCAGTTTCTGCTAGAGCGCGCGCACTTGCAGATGGTCTAACCTGGAATCCAATAATTACTGCATCAGAGGCTGAAGCTAACAGAACATCGGACTCAGATATTTGGCCAACTGCTTTATGAAGAATATTTATTTGAACTTCTTCAGTAGACAACTTTTGTAATGAATCTGATAGTGCTTCTATTGATCCATCAACATCTCCCTTCAAAATCACATTCAGCTCCTTGAAACTTCCTATCGCCAATCGTCTACCAATTTCATCAAGAGTGATATGCTTCTTGGTACGTATGGTTTGCTCGCGTAATATCTGCCCTCTTTTGGTGGCAATTTCTTTGGCCTCAGAATCAGACGACATAATGTTAAATCTGTCCCCTGCTTGTGGTGCTCCATCCAGCCCGAGCATCTGCACTGGGGTTGATGGCCCTACATTCACCAATTTATTTCCTCTATGATCAAACATAGCTTTTATTCTACCAAAGTTTGATCCTGCCAACATCACATCTCCAACCTTCATCGTGCCCGCTTGAACCATCAAAGTGGCTAAATAACCTCGCCCTTTATCCAATGACGCTTCCACAACTGAACCGACAGCAGGTTTATTATAATTTGCCTTTAGTTCCAGTACTTCAGATTCTAAAAGTACCTTTTCCAGCAATTCGTCAATTCCTTCTCCCGTCTTGGCCGAAACATGCTGACATTGATATTTTCCACCCCAGTCCTCTACCAAAATGTTCATTTGGGAAAGTTCCTCCTTGATTTTTTCTGGATTTGAATTTGGTCTATCAATCTTGTTTATTGCAAAAACCAAAGGAACGCCCGCAACCTGTGCATGATTAATTGCTTCTTTTGTTTGTGGCATAACCCCGTCATCAGCTGCAACAACAATGATTGCAACATCAGTGATTTTTGCTCCACGTGCACGCATGGCAGTAAATGCCTCGTGACCTGGCGTATCAAGAAATGCAATTCGTTTGCCTTCTGAAGTCGTCACATCATAGGCACCAATGTGCTGTGTAATTCCTCCAGCCTCATCGGCCGTAACCTTTGAATCACGGATATAATCAAGCAAGGAAGTCTTACCGTGATCCACATGCCCCATTATAGTAACGATTGGTGCACGATCTTCAAGATCTTCTTTTTTGTCTTCCACTTCCACAACATCAGCTTCTTCTTCGGAGGATGTGAACTCAATCTCAAATCCAAATTCATCAGCAATGACCGTAATTGTTTCTGCATCCAAACGCTGATTAATGGATACAAATAATCCCAGAGTCATGCACGCAGAAATCACATCGTTTACCGAAACATCCATTAGCGAAGCAAGGTCACTGGCAGAAATAAACTCCGTAACCTTCAATATTTTTGCTTCTACCTGCTCATTCAGTTCCTTCACTTCAGCTTCTTCAGCTTTGGCTGATCGCTTATCTTTTCTATATTTTGATCGTTGGTTCGATTGCTTACCTCCACTGAGCTTAGCTAGTGTCGCTTTAATTTGAGCTTGTATTTCTTTGTCGGTGAGCTCCTCGGTTTTTCTTCGTCTCCCTCCGCCTTGATCTTTCTGGGGTCGATCCTTTCGACCAAAATTAGACGTTGCTGGAGCTATTCGTTTTCTGGGACGCTTTTTTCTATCCTTATTTTGATCAGAAGATGCAACAGGTTTCGACTTATCTTTTGCTTTTGGCAGCTCAATTTTCCCAACCACCTTCAAACCTCTTAAAGCATCAGCTTCGGCTTTGATCACTTCCTTGGGCTTTGATTCTTCCTTAGCAATTTCTTCTTTAGATTCTACTTCAACCTTCGGTTTTTCTTCTTCTTTTTTTGCTGAAACGTCCTCTTCTTTTGTTTCTTCCTTTTTTACCGACTTCTTATCCGCATCCAGATCAATTTTCCCAACTACCTTCGGTCCATCCAATTTCCGCTTAGCACTGACTTTCTCTACTTCCGGTTCTTTCTTGGGCTCCTCATGCTCAATATTATCCTTTATTAGGATTCGCTCCTCATATTCTTTTTTAGCATCCCCCCCCGTTTTAATTACGACATCCTCAGGTTTTGACCCAATGATTAATTCTGAGGCCTCTTCCTTATCGTGAGCAGAATCGGCAAATTCTCTTGACAATAGGGCATACTGTTCTGCGTCAATTTTTGCGTTGGGGCCTTTGTCCACATCATATCCCTTTTCCGCAAGAAAATCGAGAATCGTTTTTGCACCTACATTTAGCTTTCCAGCTACCTGCCTAATACGTTGTACTCCTTCTGCCATATACTATTACTACGCTACTCTTTTTTATTCAAATTCTTTACCCAGCACGCCTACTACTGAGTCAATTGTCTCCTCTTCTAAATCCGTTCGTCGAAGTATGTCATCACGGCCTAGTTTCAGGACACTCTTCGCGGTATCTAGCCCTACCCTCTTTAATTCATCAATAACCCAATCCTCGATCTCATCTGAAAATTCATCCAAATCAACATCCTCCTCTTCATTTTCGTCAAGTTCTCGGAAAACATCAATCTCCATTCCTGCCAATCGACTGGCCAATTTAATATTTTGACCTCCTTTGCCAATAGCCAAAGATACCTGATCCGGTTTAAGAAAAACCGATACCCGCTTTTCCTCCATGTTTATTTTCATGCTCTGAATTTTCGCTGGACTAAGTGCCCTGGCTATGAATAGCTCCATATTGTCAGTAAAATTTATTACGTCAATATTTTCATTTTGCAGCTCTCTGACGATGGAATGGATCCGGGATCCCTTCATCCCAACACAGGCTCCCACAGGGTCGATTCTGTCATCGTAAGATTCTACTGCAACTTTCGCTCTTTCGCCGGGTTCCCGCACGACATTTTTTATCGTTATCAGCCCATCATACACTTCCGGCACTTCACTTTCAAAAAGCCGTTCCAGAAAGGACGGGGCTGTTCTGGACAAGACAATTTTAGGATTGCCATTGACCATCTCCACTTGATGTACAATCGCTCTCACAGAATCTCCCTTGCGATATCGGTCTTTGGGGATTTGCTCATGTCTCGGGATGCTCAATTCGTTACCCTCAACATCGATTAACAAAATCTCTCTGCTAAGGGTCTGATACACCTCCCCCGTGATAATTTCGCCCACTAGTTCTTTATACTTCTGAAAAAGCAGGTCTTTCTCTAAATCATTGATTTTTTGCATTAAGGTTTGGCGAGCCGTCAAAACAGCGCGTCTTCCAAAATGTTCTAGCTTTATTTCCTCTGATACCTCCTCACCAATTTCAAAATCAGGTTCGATTTTTCTGGCATCAGTTAGGCTGACTTTATCGTGATCCCAAATGTCCTCCGAATCATCATCAACGATTTCCCTAAATCTCCAAATTTCCAAGTCACCATTGTCGGCATTAATAATGATGTCAAAGTTGTCATCGGTCTCATACTTCTTCCGAATCATAGTTCGAAAGACATCTTCCAAAATTCTGATCATCGTTGGACGATCTATGTTCTTGTTTCGTGCAAAATCTGCAAACGAGTCAATTAAATTCACACTTTCCATCTTACTTAAATGATATCATAATTACTGATTTTTCAATTTCTTTAAAAGCAATTTTTTGCTTCCTGTTGTCAATTTCCAATTCTAATCCTTCCTTATCCTGTCCAATCAATTTCCCTTCAACCTCTTCGCCTCCATATCGAGTCACTTTCATTTTTCTACCCAAATTCTTCGCGTATTGCCTTTCCAATTGCAATGGCATTTCTAAACCAGCAGAAGATACTTCCAATCTAAATTTATCGTCAATCAAATCTGCCTCTTCAATTCTAGCTCCTAATTGTCGACTAATGCTTGCACATCTCTCAATCGTAATACCATCATCCCCATCCATAGCCACTCTTAAAATCTGATTACCTCTTTGGCCTGACAGCAAAATTTTCACTACAAATAGATCCGGTTGATCCAAAATGATCTCCTCAACGTATTCCCTAATTTTCTCCTCCACACGCACGACTATTGATATAAAAAGAGGGGACTTGCGTCCCCTCTAATCCTTACATTTATATTTGCATAACAAAAGTACAGATATTTATCCTCATTCCAAGCGTAACTCGAAAAACACATTAAAAAAATGATTGCCAAACTCAAGGTTTTCAATTCACTTACCCGTCAGAAAGAAATTTTCGAACCCCTCTCACCTCCACATGTAGGGATGTATGTTTGTGGACCTACAGTTTATAGTGATGTGCATCTGGGCAATGTTCGCACTTTTTTGAGCTTCGATACAATTAATCGCTATTTGAGATTTCTTGGTTATAAAGTCAGATATGTTCGGAATATAACGGATGTTGGCCATCTCCTTGATTCGGGGGAAGACAGAATCAGCAAGAAGGCAAAACTGGATAATCTTGAACCTATGGAGATTGTTCAAAAATATGCCAACGACTTTCACGAGGTTATGGCCACTTTCAATGCCCTCACACCAGACATAGAACCATCTGCTACAGGTCACATGCTTGAGCAAATGGAAATGATAAAGGCCATGTTGAAGAATGGTCTCGCCTATGAATCAAATGGGTCTGTTTATTTTGATGTTAATAAGTACAATGAATCTCATCCTTATGGTATTTTGAGTGGCCGTAAAGTAGAGGATTTACTAGCTCAGACGCGTAATCTGGATGGTGGTGATGACAAAAAAAGTCAACTTGATTTTGCGCTTTGGAAGAAAGCAGCACCGGAGCACATCATGCGTTGGGATACGGAATGGAGCGACGGCTTCCCTGGTTGGCATCTGGAATGCTCGGCCATGAGCACCAAGTATCTGGGGGAAGATTTTGATATTCATGGAGGTGGTATGGATTTAAAATTTCCACATCATGAATGTGAAATTGCGCAAAATATGGGTACCACTGGGCATGGAGGGGCTAAGTACTGGCTCCACACCAACATGCTCACGGTAAATGGTCAGAAAATGAGCAAGTCTGTTGGCAATTCATTTTTACCAAGAGAGTTGATGTCAGGCGAACATGAGTTGCTGGATCGGGGATATTCTCCTATGACCATTCGCTTTTTCATGATGCAGTCTCATTATGCAAGTACGTTAGACTTTTCAAATGATGCACTGGAGAGCGCTCGAAAGGGATTTGTCAAATTATCCAACGCCCTTAGACTCATCACGGCTTTGGATTGGCCAGAAAACGTAGAAGCAAATACGGACGAAAAACAAGTTCAGCAAATCAATACCTTTTGCGACAACTGCCATCATGCCATGAATGATGACTTCAACACCGCACTGACTATTGCTCATCTTTTCAATATCGTAAAAAAAATAAATTCAATTCATACCAGACAGTTGAACCTAGAAGCAATTGGACAAGAAACATTCATTCGAATGAAGGAGACGTTCATTGGTTTTACTGAGGAAGTCCTTGGCTTAAAATATGAATCAGAAATAGATGGTGAATCTTTGATTCAGATTATCCTTAACGAGTATAGAGAAGCTAAAGAACAACGGAACTTCGAGAAAGTTGATGAGTTGAGATCTCGTCTTAAAGAACAAGGTGTGATAGTAAAGGATATGAAAGATCGAGTCGACTGGGCATTTGATGAGTAGTTCATTGATTTGGATTAGATTCGTAGCGTAACCAATTTAATTATGAAAAACCTATCATTCCTAGCCCTGATTATCCTTGGTGCATCAGTAAGTGCACAACCAGATAAATTATTGAGCAAATCATCAGAACTTGCTGAATCTATTGAAGCAAGTGTAATTGAATGGAGACATCATTTTCATCAAAACCCTGAACTATCCAATCGAGAATTCAAAACAGCTGAAAAAATTGCAGAACACCTTAAATCCCTTGGTCTGGAAGTGCAAACGGGTGTGGCAAAAACCGGTGTTGTCGCAATTCTCAAGGGGGGTAAACCTGGTCCAGTTGTAGGTCTTCGAGCGGATATTGATGCTCTTCCTGTTACAGAAAGAGCTCCTATCAAATGGGCATCTAAAGCCACATCGACTTACAATAATATTGAAACGGGTGTGATGCACGCGTGCGGACACGATACCCACATTTCGATACTGATGGCCGTGGCAGAAGTGCTTTCGAAAATGAAGGCCGAATTAAAGGGGACAGTAAAGTTCATTTTTCAACCTGCCGAAGAGGGCGCCCCCCCAGGAGAAGAGGGAGGAGCAAAATTGATGATTAAGGAAGGTGTAATGAAAAACCCTGATATTGATGTAATGTTTGGACTGCATATCAATGCAGGCACCAATGTGGGCGAAATAACTTACAAACCAGGGGGTACTATGGCTGCTGCGGATCGCTTCGTTATGAAAATCAAAGGCAAGCAATCGCATGGATCTACTCCATGGACAAGTATTGATCCTATCATGACTGCCTCAATGATAATTCAAGGTCTTCAGACCATAATCAGCCGTCAAACTGAATTAACAAAAGAGGCCGCCGTTATTTCTGTTGGTCTAATTCGAGGGGGCGTGCGCAACAATATCATTCCTGAAGAAGTAGAAATGATCGGCACAATCCGCACGCTGGATCCAGACATGCAGGATATCATCCATGAAAAAATTCGTCTTGTCGCCAAAACAATGGCGGCTAGTCAAGGGGCAACTGTAGATGTTGACATTCAGAGATTTGTACCCGTAACTTATAATAATCCTGAACTTACTGCTCGAGCTGTTCAATGGCTAGAGAATGCCGCAGGTGCAGATCACGTGACTCTTAGAAAAGCCATGACTGGTGCAGAAGATTTTTCTTTTTATGCCAACGAAGTGCCTTCTGTATTCTTTTTTGTAGGAGGATGCCCAATCGGTCAAGATGCTACTAAAGCTGCTCCTCATCATACGCCCGATTTTTTCGTACATGATGACAGCATGATGACTGGAATCAAAGCACTCTTAAATTGTACGTTGGGGTATATGTATGAGAAGTAATCACTATATCAAGCCAGCACCCAAATAGTACAAAATTCTATTCAGGCAAGAATTCATAGAAATTCCTAGAGTAGGCAAATGACGTAGTATTGTTATCCAGTAATGACAAACCTGTATATCCTTTTGCGTCAATTTCAAATGATGCAAACTTTGCAAAACTTTCTGGGAACGAATGTTCCAGTGTTCTCCATTCCCCTTCCTTCATATTCAAAATATAGAGTTTGTTTTGTGGGCCTGTTATTGTTGCAATAGCACCTAGTCCTGAAGAAGCACTAGCTTCCTCTATGAAGTAAGCCAGTTCATTTATGGTAAAAAGATGCCTCAACATCCACCAATCATAGTGGAACTCAACTCCAGCCGAAATATCCATTTCGACAAACTCACCTTCAATAAAATCATATTTAATAAGATGCAAAATGTTTTCGTTTCGAACATGATATCCAGTCCACGCGGCATTATCATAATAAACAGTGAAATTAACCACCCCATTGAGATTCTTGTTCTCAATTAGCTCCCAGTCAAGCAATACATCATTGAATTTGTAAAGAAATATAAAGCCATCACTTCCGGATATGGTATAAATAGACTCATTATGAGTGAAGGCCATGGTTCGAGAGTCCAAAGACCGTATGGTACCAACAGATTGAAAATCATTGGTTTCTGGATCAAATGTGACGACTCCATCCGAAAAGAATCGGATTAGAAAAAGTTTATTATTAAACCCATACGAAGATCCGGTATAATCAAATTCATCATCACTTAATTTATACTCCCATGAATCTTCTAATGGATCATACATATAAAGATCATTATATTCATCTCCAGTATCCCAATTCCCCCCACCAATAACAAATCCCATGTTAGAGAGACTAGTTGCTGTAGCATTAGCCCTGCCATCTGAAGGAAATGGCGCAATTGCTTTCCAAATTCCTTCCCCCGGGTAAAGGACTATTTCCTTTTTTTCTATTAATTCAGCATTAATATAAACAGCCATTTCAACACTACTACTTGTTGAAGAAGCAGGGATTTTGATACCAGGCCGATTGTTGCTGGTCAAAATAGGTATTTCAATATCATCTATGGTAACAACTAACTCGTCATCAGTACACAGTGATAAATCATAGAACAAAAGTTTATCTCCAGTATATGCATGAGAGACTGGAAGTAGATTTCCGATTTCTGATTCACATGAAATGTCAGAGGGTGAATCCTTTTTACATGATATCAATATTAACGAGGCAAGTATGATTGTAAAATAAGATTTTTTCTTGGCCATAAGATTAATTTTCAAAAGCAAATATCTTGATTTTTTTGGGAAAACCTCCATTTCGTGAGTTCATGTGATAAGTAATACAAACAAGCAAAACGGAAACTTGAATGGTGAGAAAAATCTCCACGTAAAGTTATGTAATTCAGTTATTCCAATTCAATTTTAATAATCACACCATCCTTTCCACTTGCCCAGCCTATTCCTGATTTGTGCATATTGATTGCCCAGTAGTTTAAAGAATCCAGCTGTGTCCAGGTTTGTCCAAGATCTGAACTATAATCCAACCCATTTGGCCCACAAACAAAGGTGAAATTTTGATCCCCAATGTGCACCCTGCTGCTACCATAAAAAGCTCCTTTGGTAATCGGTTGAGAAGTGAGTGTCCAGGTTTTTCCGCCATCAGATGTAAAGGCACAATTGTCGGTGTAAGCATCGGTTATCGTTAAATCCCCTCCTGTGATAAACCCATTACTCGAATCCACAAAGTCAATGGATGTATGGCCAGCGGCTTCTCCCTTAACTATTGGACTTTCAAAACTTTCCCAACTTGCTCCATAATCACCCGTGAATAGTATTCTGGCATTCCCACCCGCGCCTGTTGCGATCCAAGCGAGCCCGTTAGCACCAGTTGTCACGCATGTACCACTAGCAGCAAAGCCTCCTTCTCCTTCTCCAGCTTTGGGCATCTGATCCGTATTTGCTCGATTCCAGATTGTTCCTCCATCCAATGTGAGCAAAATATATGGATAATCATCAATAGCATCACCAAAAGCAATTCCACGCTCTGAATCCCAAAAATCAATGCAATCGAGGAATCCCAATGAATCTCTCATAATAAAATTTTCCTGCCACTCGATTCTATTTTCGACGGTGAATATTCGAGAAAGTGACCCAGGACCAGCACTCATCAAGACAACCTTCGATTCATCAAAAGCATGTACATCACGAAATTGAAGTGAGTCCTCAGTTGGGTGTTGGAAAACTTCCCAGGATTCGCCACCGTTGATTGTTCGCGCAAAGGTTGCGTTATGACCACTTATCCAAACGGTATTTTTATCTACAATGCTGATTGCTTGAAGGAGGGCGTTCGTTCCTACGTTTTGCTCTTCAAGGGTTGGGCTCATCGACGAACCACATGACGAGATAACAAACAGAAGTATGATTTTTTTCATTGACAAACTTACTTGAATCCCACCAGTGGGTTTTACCTCCCTGCGATAGGCAGGTTCCCCGATGTTATATCGAATGTAGAAATATTTTTCCAAATTCATACCTCGTGAGCCTGCCTTTGTCGAGCCTTTAGGTTTGCAAAGTATAATTATTAGAAGATTACTACTATTACCCACATGAGGGGGTCTGGGGGGAGACTCACAACTTGTGGATAGTGTGAATAACTTTGAAAAAAGAATGGGGTGAACTTTCCTGCCAGCCAGGTTAATGACCTACTGTCTGTATCAGTCCCCAATCTTTAGTTTGTTGCCAAGAACCAAATAGAATCTCAGCCAAAAGTTGTAGATGCAACCAAGGGCTTGTAAAGGTCTTAGTTAATAGCAACTATTTTTAAAAAAAACATTTAAAGTTATAAACCCAGCGGAAATAGTTTATGATTTCATCAGGCGGCATACTGAACATCCTTATGCTTAAAATAGCTTCGAATGCGTTGCTGGTTATTTTGTAATATATCCAGTTGAATGATTGGGTAAGTCTAACCAAAGGGATAGAGCTGAATGAAATGATTTTTTCTCATGAAAACGGAAAACCGAGAAGGTATAACCTTGTCAAAAAACAAGTAGACGTACGTCCT
>JAAEPI010000326.1 GCA_024232835.1 Cytophagales bacterium | reverse complement strand
GACTGATATTTATTGCTGTCCGAATATACGATGAATAATTACAACCAGTTTTACATGTCTTACAATAAAACGCCTTCTTACACACGGATTAATACTACCTGACTGTTTTTGGGCGCAAAGTTATTACCACCGGTCTTAACCCAAGTTCGACAAATAATTCAAAAAAAAAATATAAAATTGACTAAAACCATCAAAAACAAGTCGTAAGTCCATTGTTTACGTACTATGCGTTGTTGGTAGTGCCTGAATATATATTTAATACTTGACGTTGGGTTTTCTATACGGTATAATCGTTCCCATGTTTATCCGTGAAAAGTCAAAAAAATCCAAAGGCAAAAAAAGATATATACAACATCAGCTTATAGAATCAATTCGCACCTCAGCAGGTCCAAGACAGCAAATAGTCTTAAACCTCGGACGTCTCCACCTACTGGAAGAGAAGTGGAAAGAGCTTGCCAACTGTATCGAAGGATTACTAACCAATCAAAGAAGTCTATTGCCACAAGATCCTGAGATAGAAGCCAAAGCGAGACACTATGCCAACCGAATAAGACAGGAGCGATTGGTCAGAACCCGGGAAAGCGTTGATAGTGAAGAAACCGCAGCAACAAGAAAAGATGCTCAATATGAACAGGTAGATATTAAGTCCCTGGTAACGAATGATGCCAAAACCATAGGGGCTGAGCATGTGGCCATAAGCCAGATGGATGAGTACGGATTTGACAAGATATTAAAAGGTCTTAATTTTACGGATAAACAAATTGTTTATGCAAAGATGCTAATAGCAGGACGAATGCTTCATCCTGGCAGCGAGCGAGAGACGGCAAGATGGCTTTGTGAGACAAGTGGAGTGGGAGAGCTATTAGGATCGCAGGTGAAAGTTTATGATACAGCGCTGCATCGTACGGCAGTTTTGTTATGGGAGAACCATGTAGCAATAGAGCAAGAGTTGTCAAATCGTGCGAGGGAGATATTTTCCCTGAAAGAGACGGTGATTTTATATGATTTAACGAATACCTATTTTGAAGGAAGCAAAAGGGGCAGTGCAGTAGCCAGGCATGGCAAATCAAAAGAGAAGCGCAATGATTGTCCGTTGATTACGTTATCGCTTACAATAGATGAAGATGGGTTTCCTAAGCAAAGCAAAGTGTGGAAAGGCAATGTGTCGGAGCCGGATACGCTGGAGGAGATTTTGTCGGGATTAAAAAAGGAAGAGAGCCTGTTTCCAAGCCAGAGGACGATTGTTATGGATGCAGGGATTGCGACGGAAGATAATATGGCATTAATTAAAAAGAACCACTTTAAATATGTAGCGGTCTCACGCAAGAGGACATATGATGACTCTTTTTGGTCTGGAGTTGAGGATGAAAAGATTACTTTGTCAGATGGCAAAATGACATTAAGCATGAAATTAGTCCGAACAGAAGAAGAGGTATTTCTTTTATGCCACTCTGAAGCAAAAGAGGCGAAGGAGAGCGCTATTCTTTTACGTCGTGAGGAGAAGTTTGAACAGGAGCTATTAGCGATAAAAGAGGGGTTAAAGGAGAAAAGAAAGCTCAAGAAATACGATAAGATCATGGAGAGGATAGGCCGTTTTAAAGAGCGATATAAAGTTGGTAATTTATATACGATTAATGTAAAGCAGACTGACGGTAAAGTGACTGATATCCAATTTGAAAAAAATGAACAATGCCGTACAAAGGAATCATCAGTTGGTACATATGTGTTGCGTACAAATCGCCTTGATCTTTGTGCTGAAGAGATATCAAAGTTGCATAGATCACTGACAACGGTGGAAGAGAGTTTTAGAAATATGAAAGGTCATCTGGGGCTGCGTCCAAACTTTCATCACGATGATATCCCGACTATTGCCCATGCGCATGTCACGGTATTGGCTTATCATATGCTTGCAGGGATATTAAAGAAGTTGAGATCTGCAGGAATTCATTATAATTGGAATACGATACGTAATATCCTTGGAACACATGTAAGGGTTACAACCACTATGAACACAGAGGATGGACATGTTATTGACGTCAGAACATGCACAACACCTACAGAGAAACAACATACGATTTACAATAAGCTACATATTAAACATACGCCTT
>JAAEPI010000325.1 GCA_024232835.1 Cytophagales bacterium | reverse complement strand
TGGGCGTCATCCTCTCCCTCTTCTTTTTGGATACGGGCAGCTGCCCCTCGAAAAAGATACGGATGACGCCGATATGTACTACTTACGTTAAAATAAGATTTTAACTACATTATCAGATAAATATTAGGAACAATAATATTTAGTAAGATGAATATCCTCCCCTACGCATGGACTCATTTGGAGGGTAATTATTTTGAGAACTTTAGAACAGTTCGCACAATTCACAGAATTGACGCTACTCCAGCACACGCAGTACGTGCTGGTCCGAGAGTCAATCATTTGGAGGAAATTCGCGTAACTTTGAAATTGATTATAAGTAACCATAGAAATGGTGAGAACGTATCTGATGATGACATTTTACATCTTGGCATTGAAACGCCAGATGATGATGGTAAATTCTTCTGGTCAAGAGTCGGTCCTGTGAGACTGACTGTGCGCGATTGTCTCGAGGGGAATGGTATCAATACCATTATCGATTACTTTGCGCAACGTGTTCAGTCAAATAAGAATCTTGTATTTGGAGACAGAACAATAGTAACAGTCTACACTTTTAGAGTAGATGCTTAGACTGTTTTTAAAATTGTGTAAGTGGATAGTTTTCAGATTAGAAACTGATGGCTCGTACTCCGAGGGGGAAGAGGAAACTTTCTTTTTCGACTCCGAGAAAGAGAAAGACTCCAAGGAAAACAATGGCTAAAATTGCGAAGCAAGTGGTGCTTCGCAATTCAGAAACTAAGCGCCGCTTTGTACAAATCAATGCTCACACCTTAACGGAAGGTTTTTCGTCTCACGATTTATCTTCCATAGAACAAGGTGATGAGATCAACCAGAGAACTGGGCGTCAGGTCATTGCGACAAGCATCAGGAAAAACCTGATGTTGCGGAGCAACTCTAAATACGAGCCGGTGCTGGTGCGCACGCTCGTTTTGCAAGCGAAACAAGGACATTATGCTGATGTCCTTTCATCAACTGAAATCTTCAACAATTCGGAGCATCCAGACGATGCGAATGAGTCATGGGATCAACATACTGCTGGTCCTGGCAAGTTACTTGCCATGATGAAGAAGATTGACACGACCAGATTTACAGTGAAGGAAGACAAGCTGTACGTGTTGGGAGCCAACACAAACCCGAACCCTGGAACTGGTAGCGGAGACCATGCCAATCATGATGGTAGAAGTTGCATTCGTATCGTGAGAAGCAACATCAATATGAAGCAGAAGGTTATGCATTATACAGGTACTGGAACGGTAGTGGGGGAAGAAGGTGCTACACGTAACACCTGTGAGAACAGATTGCATTTTGTAGTGATGGCATGTCAGGTGGACGGTAGCCAGATTACCGGTACCACTGTGCTTACTCTTGGGAATATTATTCTATATTACAAAGATCCGTAGACTAGAGTTGTAATTAATTTTTAATAAATTCTTTATAAAAAATGATTATTCTAATAATAATAGTAGTACTAGGCTCGTGACACTAAAGAGTTAACGAGCCCTTCGGATCAGTAGGAATGGGCGTCACCGTTTCGGAGTTTTAACCCCGAAAAATTTGAGAAGAAGAGCGGTTGACCGCCAATCATGCTGAGTACTACTATTATTATTAGAATAATCATTTTTTATAAAGAATTTATTAAAAATTAATTACAACTCTAGTCTACGGATCTTTGTAATA
>JAAEPI010000324.1 GCA_024232835.1 Cytophagales bacterium | reverse complement strand
TAAACTCCATTAATTCTACAGGAACACCATTATGCACTACCATTGCTACCCGAACTCCCTCCATTGGAGAATTTGGTTCGGCTAATACTTTTAAGCTACGGTTGGCCAGTTCAAAATCCAGGTTTTCAACCTCAAAAGCTAAATGAGGAACAGTTTGAATTAACGGATGTAATGTGCAGTCTTCTTCAAAACGCATCCATTCAATTCCAAAAGGGCTATCAGGAAAACCTGAGACATAAAACTTGAATTGGGGAATGTATCTTTCATCTGGCCGAACTTCATTCGTAGGAATTCCAAGGTGATGATACTTCCATCCCCATTTTATAATTGCTTCAGGGAGTTCGTTTTCAAGTCTGTTTATACTCATGAGATTGATAGGCATAGTTGATAAGTGCCTAAAGTAGTGGTTTTATTAAATTTCAATATAGAAAGTAGTACCGTCTTTAATAGTGCTTTCAAACCAGACTTTTCCATTTAAGTATTTTTCACCCAAAAGCTTCATGCTATATGTTCCAAATCCACGTCCGGCGCCTTTAGTTGAAAAGGATCTTTTAAACAACTGATTTTGAACTTCGGGTTTGATGTACTTGTCGTTGT
>JAAEPI010000323.1 GCA_024232835.1 Cytophagales bacterium | reverse complement strand
ATCATTTAATAAATGGTTTTTAAAAATGAGGTGCAAAAGTAGGAAAATTAACTAGGAAATGAAGTGTGTTATTAGAAAATAGTGAATGAATTTTTGGGCTAAAGCTGATGGACGAGAGTTATGGGGATGTTTCGAAATGTTCTCACTTATCAAGCATCCATTTCATCAAGTCATCCTCGTCCACAATTGCCCATGAATGTGGATGCCGTTCACCATTCGCTCTGTAGCCTCTATTTTTAGTTTCAATATACTCAACTTTCGAATTGCCCAGTTTTTGTTTAATTGCTACTGATAGCTTTTCTATATAGATAGCATTTAAATCCTCTGGATTATTTTGCCTATTCTTTCTCCACCATGTTGTATCTGGTTCTGTATAGAACCTAATTCTCAGAGAATCCAAGAATGTCACATTATTAAGATTAGAGGTTGTGGCCGTATAAGGAGAATATTGTTCATACTTTTCGATTCCGTTTTGTGGATCACCAAAATCTGAATTAAATAGATTCAATAGCCATTTTGCTTCGCGAATCGAAGCTTCGGAGAAATCAAGCTCAAGATTTCTTTTGGTGGCATAGTATAGCTGGAGCAAATCAACTGGCGAGTCAACTATAAATACGCCTCTCGGTTTAATCGAATGTTTGGTTCTGATCAAATAATTGGTCAACGATAAACTAACATTTCCACCACTCGAAAAACCTCCGATATAAATGTTTTCCGTATTCAATTTATTAACACTAATTATTTCATCGATCAATAGAGCCAGACCAATTTGCTCATGATCCTCTAGAGATAAATGTTGATTGAAGTTTATGTAAAGGATGGACACACCTTGTCTCGTGGCTGCCTCTTCGATATTGAATTCATTCTTGATTTCAGAGAAATTTTCACCAAAACCTGGAAATAAAACTAATAGACCTGTCTGGTCTTTCGTTTTTACTAATTCGTAGTTCGCTGACTTGACTATTTCAAAAGCTTGCTTCGGATTTGTAGTGTCCCTATTGTTTCCTAACTTGTAATGACAAGCCACAGCACAAAAACATAAAAGAACCCAAATGTAATTTCTCATAACCGACCGCTTACGAGATTATCTTAAAGTAGTTTGAAAACCAATTCGCTATGGACACCCATTAGCCGTGGACTACTTAATCACAAAACTACCTCTGCCCATCATGTAGTCATCAGTGTAGACTTCTACTGAGTGTTTGCCAAGAGTGTACTCGCTTCCTTTATTGTAAAGCAGCGTCACTTTTTGACTCGATCGGTCATAAAGAATTTCTTTCTTAACCGTGTAGAACATTTCTCTTCCTTCGTAGTTGAAAGAGCCCGAACCACGCGTAACATCGAATAAGACATTATTGTCTGGTGCAATTACTCGCAAGAGCAATTCTTTACCCTCGATTGGAGCCACTCTATTTTCATTGACAGTAAACTCTATCCGCAAATTCTCGACATGACGATTTCTAAATTCGCTTTCTTTTTCCTTCCCTTTACTATTTACAGCAAATATTTTCATTCCCGTTACCTTCAGGGTAGAAGCAAGAGCCACTTGCTCTGAGAGTTGATCTCTCGTCTCAGCTATCGAAGTGATGGAATCTGACAACTGATTTTTCTCCACTTTTAATGTGGTGTTTTCAGTATGCAAGACTTCATTTTGTTCTTTCAATACCCTGATTTCTTTGTCTTTAATAATCAACAATTCTTGATAGCCATCTACCTTGTCTTTCAGCTCGGCGATCGCATTTTTGTTTCGGCTGTTTGTTGATAAAAGTTTTCTTTTTTCGCCTTCAAGCTCAGCTTTGATTTGAAGTAGGGTGTCTACGTCTCCGCCTAAGCGAGTAATTTCAAGTATTTTTTGATCCAATTCACTTCCGATAGAATCCAATTGTAGTACCGCTTGATTGAGTTCTGTCTGGGTCTCGGCTACTTCCTCTTTCAGGCCTCTATTTTGAATAAAGAAATAAAGCAAAACGACCATGAGAATAAATGCGACTCCCATTAAAACTGGCATCATGCTTTTGCTCTTTTTCGGCACGAATTCTTCAAGTTGCTCTTCTTGATTTTGCGGCTCCTGTTTTTGATTGTCAGTATTTTCTGATTGTTCGTTTTTGTCCATTTCTTAGTTTGCTTGAGGCTGCAAAATAAGTGAATTAAAATCTCAACGTGAAATGTTGTTTTTCCATCTGCTGATTAGGGAATATAATTCCAGCCTGGAAGATGTCGATGGTCAGAGAATAATTTTGATTTTGTACAATTTCTTGCCACGCTGTTGCCATATCACTTGACCAATAAATATCATGGATAACAATGCATTTAATTTTTGGACAATGCTGATTAATGTTATTTAGATGGAAGTCTACTGCAGACTTTCGATGATCTGCATCCAGAAAAATTAGCTCAGGTTCGTGCTGAACCAGATTTGATTCAAACAACTCGTATATATCACCTGATCGAAGTTTAATGCTCTTGGTTTGCGATAAATGTTTTTTGGCCAATTGGTAGATGATATCTGATCCTTCAATACTCACTACTTTTTCAACGGATTTTCCCCGTGACAGGTACAGTGCATTAAGGCCAAGAGAAGTACCAGTTTCCAGTATCGTCTTAATTTTTAGTTCATCACATAGGAGACGGAGGAGATTTGAAAATTTTGGCTTGCTAAGAGAAGTTCTGGCAACACTACCAATGGTTCTGAGATGGGTACGACCTGTTTTAAAATCAACAACATCTACTGGCTCGTCGTTTTTCAAAAGAGCACTTCTGATTTTCTCAAAATCAGGTATCAAAGAGATGGGAGCAAGTTTGAACGCCTTATTGTAAAGATTGAATAGGAAAGGCGAATGCAGAGAATGAGAGCCTTTGGCTCTAAGCCAATAATTGAGATAACTACCAGCTGCAAAAATCGGTGAAGACAAAAAATTAGTTGAGTTTGAATGGTACCACCATGATGAAACCTGGAATAATTACCTCGAAAGTTTTCCCGTCCATGATTTTTTCCATGGTATAATGGCCGGACATACTTCCAATACCTGATTTTAAGTTGCAACCAGAAACGTACTGATGGGCTTCTCTGGGCTCGATTACAGGCTGCTTGCCAACTACTCCATCACCATCAACTTCCCGTTTAGGATGCGTCACATCTTTAATATCCCAGTGTCTGGAAACCAATCGAATAGCGTGATCGCTTACGTTCTCAATCGTGATTCGATAAGTAAAAACAAAATGATACTGGGCAGGGCTAGAATACTCTGGCATGTACTCCGTCTCTACAGTCACCTTTACACCTTTGGTTATCGCAGTGATCATTTGCTGTTTCAAAATGGAAATATAGAAGGCTCAGAACAAAATATTAAATGATTTTGAAACAAATTGTGTTTTTATTCTAATTCTGAAATTTAAATGGAAGTAAAAATTGAGACAGGATGGCATCAACAGCTTGCTGGCGAATTTGAGAAGCCTTATTTTGGTGAGTTGATTGAGTTTGTTAAAGGTGAATATCAAACCGCGACAATTTACCCTCCGGGGCAGCAGATTTTTAATGCGTTTAATTCATGCCCTTTTGAAAAATCGCAGATGGTTATCCTTGGGCAAGACCCCTATCACGGACCTGGACAAGCACATGGCTTAAGCTTTTCTGTACCAGATGGCGTGATGGTACCACCATCACTGATAAATATCTATAAAGAACTTAAAGCGGATATGGGCGTAGAACAACCAACTTCAGGAAATCTGACATCATGGGCCGCTCAAGGTGTTTTATTGCTGAACTCAATGTTAACAGTTCGGGCGCATCAAGCAGGATCTCATCAGGGCAAAGGTTGGGAAGAATTTACTGATGCTGCCATTCGAGCATTATCGGAGAAGAAGGAAAATCTAGTGTTTCTGCTTTGGGGATCTTATGCGCAAAAGAAAGGGGCATTCATAGATCGAATTAAGCACTTGGTATTGAGCTCACCACATCCTTCACCTCTTTCAGCACATCGCGGCTTTTTTGGTTGTGGGCATTTTAGTAAAACGAATGAGTACCTGTCTTCGAAAGATAAAATTGCTATCGATTGGCGTTAGAATAGGTATGTTTTCATCACATCGAAAATTTTTCTAAAAAGAGGTGTTGACAATTTCTATTTAATGGAATAAATATGCAACGAAAATGGATGATTTTTTGATCTGAATTATTCAAGAATTGGTGTCTACCAAAATATAATTATACCATGAAATATCAGGAATATAATAAATTGTTATTTATTTTTGCAGAACACATTTTGGAAATTTAAAACTGACTTATGGCCGTATTGCATCAGTATCTGGGACGATCCGAACAGAACGATTATGTCAAGGGTGGATGTTTCTCTGTAATTATGCTTATTGTTTTGGGAGCTGGCTTCATTGGATCAATTCATTTGATAGTCTGGATATTCGGATAGAAAATCTCATAACCCATTCATTTACAAACGATAATTGAAATATTTTGAAGTAAGCATTCATTTTATTTTGGCTTTGTGAAGGTTTTCACTATATTCCCGTTCAATTGAATACCTTTAACCAACTAGCCAACCGAAAATCAAATGAATACAGCTTCAATTGCCATCCAAGATATCTCCAAAGAGTACAATAAATTCAATTTAAAAAATCCAGTTTCAGATATCCTAACCGTAGGTGTCAAAGACAAGATTCATACAGATAAAAAAGTCTCACAATCAACATCTCTTGAAAGAGAGGTAGCCTTAGAAATTTCAAAAACACTGCTTGCAAGTTTTTCGTCTGAAATGGTGGAGATATGTGAGAGTTACCATTGCACAAAGTTGACAACTCAGTTTAAGGGATTGTCCAAGTTTGCAGAAGGTCGAGTGGGTACGCGCCCAATTTGCCTGAGTAAGTATGGGAAGAAATTGACTGGATTTGAGTTTAACTATGACGTTCCTTATAATAAAGCATTAAATGCGAAGTACCATATTAAGCAGGGCTCGCGTCGTGATCAGGTTATTATTCATTTCCCTGCCTTTGTTCCAGATAAAGATTTAGAAAGATCTAAAGAGGCTACAAATTTTAAGATCAATACATGCCTGGTGGCTCTTTCGGATTTCAGATATGATAATGTGGATGAATGTTATAAGCCACTGAATCATGATTTGCATGGAAAATATTCAGTTCACAGTAGTTCAATGTTGCCGATACTTAAAATGCCAACAGATCCAATGACTTCACAACTTTGTTTGGATCAAACGAGTATGATTGAAAATACGGCTCTGTTGTTGATTATGTCTGTTAACTTTTTCACTTACGATCATGGTCGTTTCGTGCACTTAAAAAAGGACGGATGTATGCAAATAAAACAGGTTTTTTAGCCTTCTTTCTTTAATTTTCGTTACAAATCTCATGTTGCGAAAATCACTACTTCTATTCCTATTAATTGGTCAAGCGGCTTTTGGGCAAGAACCATTCGATTTAGCGTCAGCAAGTTTCAACGAAGGGAATTTCAAACAAGCATTGACCTTCAGCAATCAATCACTTGAAGATAACGATGATCCATCGAGCTATTTACTTCGAGCCATGATCCATCAGTCATTGGGAAACAATTCCAATGCGCATGAGGATTATGTGCAGGCGATTACGCTGGATAGAGAATATTATGAGGCTTATTTTCAATTTTCTGAATTCCTTGTTGAAACTATGGAATACGAGAGAGCAATTGCTAGCCTGAATTTTTTATTGAATCGAATTGATAGAGGTGATACCAAAGGCATATTTGTTAAATATGATGTGCACCGACAAGAGGTAACCCAGATTACAACTCTTGTCGGAATGGAGGCAGATATTTTGAGCAAACGGGGGTTAGCTTTGCAAAAATTGGGTCAACTAGAAGAAGCCATACTGGATTTTGACAAAGCCATTGAGATTAGTGAAACTGTAGATAAGTTGGTTAATCGAGCACTGCTATTAACTGAGCTCGGCAAAGAAGATGAAGCAAAGAACGACTTGACCCAAGCGATAAATTTGAATCCGGGTTCTGCGCTGGCATGGTACAACTTGCTAATTATTGACCCAAGCATTATACTACCCACTGAATTGGATAAAAACCCTGAGTTTGCCCCGATGCTTTCTGTTAAAGGAATTGAAGCGTTCGATTCAGGGGATTATCTCTCAGCTGGGAATTTGTTTGACCAAGCACTAAAACTGACACCCAATGATCCTGTCTTACTGTTGAACTCTGGGCGATTGGATCAACGAAATGAGGCCTACCAATCGGCACGGGTAAAATTCACAAAGGCAATAAATCTGGCTCCTTCAAAATCAGAGACGCTGTATTTGCTTGGTAATTCTTATTTTGGTCAGAAAGAATATCGAAATGCCATCAGTTATTACCAGCAGTATCTTAAAACTGACCCGACTCATGCACAAACGTGGTTCAATAGCGGGATGGCTTATCTGGAATTGAAGGAACTAGAAAATGCTTGTAAATGTCTAAATCGATCAGATGATTTAGGAATGAGTAGAACTGCACCGTTCCTTTCTGAATACTGCACCACTGAGTAGTTCACTTTTTTTGCAAAAGGGAAGAATTCCAGCTTGCTAAAAAATACAAGAATCTGCGGGTGTATTTTTCTCATGCATGTGGTCTTTCCTTTCGACTATTAGTCCGATTGATAGCATCACCCATGATGCTCAGTTTTTACAATATGCAATTGACCTCACTGGTTAGGTCAAGATTTGCCTGAGTCCTGATTACCAATTTCCTTTAGGGGACTCGGAAATAGGAAAATTTATCGAGGAGATGGATTTGCCACAGGCAGATTTAGACAACATCATGTACAAGTCCACGCTTGATTGGTAGGGTATGGATACTGAAACAAGCCTATCTCGCTTTGATAAAATCTTGGAGAAAAATAAGAATTGAGAACCAAAGGCTGTTATATATTTGCAGCCCGTTTTAATCAACGTCGTTATCAAATGCACCCGTAGTTCAACTGGATAGAATACCAGATTTCGGCTCTGGGGGTTGGGGGTTCGACTCCCTCCGGGTGTACTCAACAAAGATCGGATTTAGTCCGATCTTTTGTTTTTTCCTCGGATCACAGCACCTCTATCCGAATCACTTTGCCAGATTGAAATACAATCAGCTCCCCAACAATATAATATGCAATAATAGTCAACAACCATTATCAGGAGCTGGAGGAAAAGTGAAAGGAAGAAAAACCAAGATAATATCGAGGGCAATTGTTATGGGACTAAGCACTGTACGCTTGTTTTTTGTAGCCTACCATTTCTTTTTCAGATATTCCTTGAGGCATTCATTAAACCTCATCAGTGGATTTTGTTCTTCTATGCTTGTATTGAATGAAGAAATATTTTTCCAAATTCATACCTCGTGAGTCTACCTCTGTCAGACAGGCTTGCTCCAAGGTACTTGACTTGAGGCTTTGTGAAGGCTTGCCTGACTTGAATCATGGATGTTTGTGTAGTTGCATTGGCTTTGCGAAATGTATCGAGGCAACTACCATAGGTAAGATCCTGATGAAGTGGAATAAGGTAAGATGCGCTTCAGAAAAACTATCCTTTAAACGTCCGTTTAATCGCTGGTTTTAATTGGTAGATTTTGATATATTAAATTACGCGATATAATTCTTGCTGATTACACTGGAATTAGTAAAAAAGGAAGAAGGAGAATATATTGCCAATACAAGTCAGTTAAGGGGTATGATTGCTAAGAGAAGGAAAGTATAGGTGATAGCTATGCGCTAAGCAGACTTCCCAGTTTGTGAGTATCGTCAAACGACTAAACAATTTGACAATTTTTCCTCAATCATGACGCAACATGTGATTACTTCTTTCAAAAGCTTATCTACAGAAATTTCATCGTCCAGATCCACCATTTTATGTGAACCAAATAATTCATTCGCATCATCCAAGTTGATCATCTTCAAACTAGGCAACATCTCATGGACGATCGAAGAAAGATCATCGTGATTCTTTTCGGATATGCCCTGAGTATACTTCTTTTTGAAAACATCAAGTTTTCCGAGGAGCAATGTCATAAACTCAATTTTAACCTCTTCGTTAAAACCCATTTCATCGAGAAAATTAAAATTCATTTTCTTCCTTATATCTTCGACCGATAAATTCGCCATTTTATGTATTCTTTAAAAAGTAGTTAATCCTTGCATGTGTCTTTTGACAACTGTCTCATTTAGTCATTTTGATTTCTGGTGGTCTTTATCTAAGTATTTTTTTTCACTCTCTTAGAAATCATTCTCAATAAATTAGGTGATTCTTTCATTCATCCTTTTTCGTTTCTACCAAAATATAATACCGAGTAAAGCTCTCCATTAGTCAGAATATTTTATAATTAGGTTTTTTAGATCTTCTGATTTGAAGGGCTTCCCAAGAAAATCTACCATTCCTGTTTGGTGAGTTTTTTCTAAAGTTTGTTTATTAATTTCAGCTGTCAGCGCTATGATTGGAACATTTCTATCTGGGTGTTCACGATGAATTTCGTTAGTAACCTCATATCCATCCATATCAGGCAGCCTAATGTCCATGAGAACCATGTCAAAAGAGCCATTTCTGAAAGCTTCCAATGCTTTTTCACCCGTTTCTGCGTATGTGGCCTCTACTCCCCATTTTTTGAAATATTGTGAAATTACCAGCACATTTATTTCATTGTCATCCACACAAAGTACCTTAACTCCAGGCGGTACATTTACATCAGCATTGGATTGCAAATTGGTATTTTCCTTTTTATCAAGTTTATTCTTTTCCTCTTTGACATGTTCTGATGCTTTTTTAAAGGGTATCGAAAAGCAGAACTCAGACCCCACACCAAGCTCACTATTCACAATTATCGCATCCCCCCCCATTAGTCTAACGAGTTCTTTTGAGATGGCCAGACCAAGACCAGTTCCTCCATACTCTCGTGCTGTCGATGTGTTTTCTTGTTCAAAGCTGTTGAAGATTATTTCTAATTTGTCTTTCGCAATTCCAGTGCCAGTATCCTTGACACTGAAACTGATTTCAGAAATATTGTCTTTGGATTTTACCAAAGACAAGGATAGTGTAACGCTTCCCTTCCTTGTAAATTTGATGGCGTTTCCTATTAAATTAGTTAGGATTTGATTTATCCTTAATTCATCTCCAATCACAAAATCGGGGACAGCACTCTCAATCTTTGCTAATACGCTAATACCTACTTCCTTAGCTTTAAATTCCATGGTGTTAATGATGCCATTGACCAAATTCTTTACATTAATATCCCTGTTTTCAATATCAACTTTCCCTGCTCGAATTTTGCTAAAGTCTAGAATATCATTTACTAGCGAGAGCAAATGCTGACTTGAAAATTGGATTGTGGTTAGATTTTTCAATTGAGATTGCCTTGGATTCTCAGAGGCCAGAAGCTCTGATAAACCAACAATTGCGTTTAGCGGTGTTCTTATTTCATGGCTCATAGAAGACAGAAACTCTTCTTTAATCTTGGATGCCTCTTCTGCTTCTCTAACTGCCTCTATTAGGAGTAACTCATTTTTCTTCTTTTCTGAAACATCCTGTAACGTACTTGATATTCCGATAAGCTTACCCATTGAATCCTTGTTTATTTTGGTGTTCATATCAATATGGATTTCCTCCGCATTGTCGGCTCTACCTTTGAATTCTGTGCTAAACGATTCATGTTTAGCAAGTCCATTTTTCCATAATTCAGTGACTCTTTCTTTATCACTTTCGCTTATCAAATCTTTAAAGATTTGCCCTTCTGACCTACTTTGGAGTCGGATGATACGCCTGAAATTATAAATTTTTAGCGTATCGAAGAAATTTTTTGAATACGTAAAACATTTGTTTTTGTAATCATAAACCATACTGCCTATTTTGGCTATTTCCTGTGCATCTACCAGTTGCCTTTTGGTTCGTTGGATGACCTTGTTTTGGGTTTTAAATCTTCTAATAGTTAGAAGGGCAATAAATAGTATCAGCAAAAAATTAATCACAATGGCAATAAAAAGAGTGAGGTTGTTACTGATAGTAGTGATCAATGCAACGTTTTCCTCCTCGATGACTTTAATGGTTTGATTCTTCTCATCAAGTTTTAACTTAAGGATTCTGATTAGTTCAAGACTGTTATTATTGATGAGGTTGAAAGCTTCCGCCGATGACGCCATGGACTTATTAAGCTTATCAATTTGGAATAATACATGTGTTCTCTCAACTTCAGTTTGAACGGTTATTTTTGATAGACTATCGGTGATACTTAGAATGCGCTCATTTTCCTGTCTAAATTGATATCCCTTTTCTGTGTAGAAATCCTCTAGCTTCTCGATATCACTGATCAACTGAGTGGCCGTGTAGTTTCTCAATTGATTTTCATCTTGCACGGCAGCTTGAATCGAGTCTATTTCATCAAGCGTCTGATCCCGGCTTAGCTTCAATATCCCGATTACAACTATCACGGATTTCTCATCGTCATTGGTCTCAACACTTAGTACATTAAAGCCATCAATCTTCCAGTCAGACAAATCGGAAGTAATATTTGACGCTTCTAGCTGAAACAAGCCATCCTCATTAGTGAAGTATGACTTATCTTTCATAGTAACAATCGTGTTTTTTACTGGACTGTTGAATTCATCCTTTATTTCTACCTTATAATTTTGGGTCTGTGCCCCTAATTCCGATAAGGTAATTTCAACTTTGCCGGCATCTATATCCTCTGAAAACTGCTCAATTTTGGTAATCTCATTATCCACGACAAATCTATCTTGCCTGCTAACTTCATCTTCATAAGGAATCCTAAATATGAAATAACCATCTTTATCTGTGGTGGTTTCATGGATCCTTCGTCCAAAATATGAAATTTTTGAATCTGCCTTTGGAGAGCCTGATGCTGTATTCAACCTACCCATAATGGTTTTGATTGTTGCTGGTCTCATCGTAATTGACACATTATTGTTTCTGAAAGACCAAACGGCTAATTCGTATCCTTTTTTTACAGCCGATACGTTTACGGGCTCTTCTTGTGAATTGTAATTCTTCATTGAGAATTCACCTTGTTCATTAGACAAGACAGCTTCCCTTTCGTCAATGAATATCCTGACGTCCTTCATTATTTCTTGAGTAGAATTGAGCTTTACAGTACCGCTTAGTGTAGGATTTTGGAATGAATTTGCATTGCAATTAATCACTTGCATGAGTGTCCAGAAAAATAGAATATATCGTGCTTCGTAGTTCATATTAAAAACAAATTAATCGTACCCTCCGATTTTTACTATGAGCAATATTATTTTTTGACGTATCCGCCAATTGTGATTCTCCAAATCCTTGAACTATCATATTGCTCCCAGAAATCCCCTTTACCAAAAAATACCTGTATACTGATCTTGCCCTTTGAAGAGATAATTTGAGATTGTACGCCTCATTGCCTCTAAGATCCGTATGACCATTGATCCGTAATGTCTTTCCATTACTGTTCCATTTGTCTCTATAGAATTTATCCAATATTACTTTGGACTCCTTGCTCAAAGCGTAGCTATCGTAACCAAATCGAACAATGATTGAATCCTCTTCATGATAAGACTCTGCCTCTTTAGCCAGTTGATCCTCACGAATATTTCGATATTTTTCGCTTAAAACATTTAAACTATCTACCCATACTTTCTCATGCAGCAATGGAATTGTAGCGATATATGGATTTGTATTGAAGTCATTCTGAATATCAATGTTTATTCTTGTCACGTCATCATCAGTGGCAAAATCAGCAATGGCCGTAGGTTCGTCTGTTGTTTCGCCTACATTGAAATTGTATTCATTGTTATTTTCATCCTTAAAAAAGACGTTAACAATGTAGCCACCTTCCATCAGGTTCAATGAATCTTTTGTTATTTTCACATTCATGCGAGTGTTTATTGGAACAAACATTTCATAGTTACCTTTGATGTCACTGTATCCGTGCAAATAGCTCGAATCATATTGAAGATCGATTCGAACACTAGGCAGTGGAACTCCACGTTTTTCATCAACGATTTTACCTGCAACTCTAACTTTGTTGAATAGAAAGACCCGATACAAATCCAATGATCCGTATCCTCCCTTTCTAGATGAACTGATATATCCTAGCTTCCCATCTCTTGTGTAGAAAATATCTTCAGCGACTGAATTAATTGGATAGCCCAAATTTTTTGGAGCGGACCAACTACTGTCATTTTCATTGTACTTGGATTCGAACACATCGTATCCACCAATTGAATTGTGGCCTCTCGAACTGAAGTAAAGTGTTCCTTCCATGGTAATAAATGGTGAGTCTTCATCTTGATCTGTATTAAGCTCCGTCAATGGCACAGGGGTATCCCAGCTACCATCTTCTAGTTTGACTGATTTGAATAGGTCCAAGTCACCATTGATGGATAAGTGATCCGATGAGAAATATATAATTTGTTCATCATCAGATATATGGCAATGCGTCATAGTACCCATTATTCCTTTTATTTTGAGCTGACTACCTAACTCCCATGTTTGGTCTTTTAATTCTGACTTATAAAGATGCCCGTTGTGATATGAGATCATTTTAGTCCCATGATCATATATCTGCACGGGCGCATCATGACGGTTGTCATTCTCGATTTTCATTTCCAAGGACCTTGGTTCGACCCAATTATTAGATGTATCTATGCTTGTTATTTGAATTTCTTCAAAGGTTAGCCCATCATAATCCGTTGAGCTACTTTCTTCTTCACGAGAAGCGTAAAGAAGTGTATTGAAATCATTATACATCACGGTGCTATATTCTCGATATGGACTGTTTATCTCCTTTCCAAAACTTTGCACTATAAATCCTTTGGGATTTCTATAAAATTCTATCGCAAATTGAATTTTCTTTTGAAAGCTATTGAGGTCTAATTCAGTGGAGTCAATTAGATTATTTGTCAGAAATAACGAACTTTTGAACTGCTCAGTGTAGTATTTGGCCAGTGCTAAATCATGAATGTTATCGCTGCTTGGATTTTCTAGATTGCCAACAATCTTTTCAACCCTTTCAGGCTGATGCAACTGAAAGTAACAATGAGAAACGTAGGTGGACACCTTATTCTTATTCCACCCAGAGTCTAGCAATATCTCGAAATATTCTTGGGCTCTGATGTAGTTCTCTTTATTAAAATATCTAAGGCCTTTTCTAAAGAGCTTATCATTGTTCTGAGCTTCCACTGGCATATACAAGCCTGTATGCATACTCAAAAACAATAGAAATATGATTTGAATTTTAATATAATCCTTCCTCATGATAAGGCCACAAATTTTTTAAGCATAACTGCCATTCCAATATTATCAAATGATTATGATAGATGATCCTCAAAGAGTAAAGATATTGTAATGGGGCTAAGAACATAATCTTGTAATGGTTAAAAATATCCAATTATAATACTTCACAAAACTAGTTTTGACTACTTCTCAACACAATAGGAAGAATTGCTTAAATTGTTCTAAGTTGAAATACCTATAGCCTACTTGGGAACACATAACACATTGATTACCAAGGGAATAAAGCATAAAGGGGGTTCTACGTTACTATTCAGCTATGGTGATTACCTCATCATAGAGAAAAATTTGCTGAAGACCAACTAGGATTTCTCTATTTTGTTTTCCAAGCGTAGCAATAAAGCCTCTTATTCGAGCAAAACATTCTCCGCCCTGTTGGCTTCTAAAACATCCTGATACCTTCTGTTTAGTTTTCATCATACGAAACAACACAACTAGGGTAACAGCTAGAAACGCCCTCAGGAATAAGCCACGTACCAAAAAGAAAAAGTAAACTTCAGAACTTAACAAGTTAGACAGTATCAGAAAAACTGTCTCCTAATGGACTATTTCTGAAGCTCTGTTGTCTCTCTGGAATCAGGTATATTAGGGCATGGAAAAAATCCTATACCCAGCTTTTTTGATATTTTCACTCACCCTCTCAGCACAAGTCTCAATCAACGAAAAAGACTGTCTGGGTGTATGGAAAACCATTGATGACGAAACGGGCATCACCAAATCTACTGTTGAGGTCTTCAAAAAGGACAAGCTTTACTATGGACGGGTACTTGAAATCCTTGATCCAGATGCGCTGAAGGATAGCGGAAAAGAGCGCTACGAAGACATATTGTGTGACGAATGTCCAGAAGGAAAAGGTAAGGATCAACCAATCATGGGCTTGGATATCCTCTGGGCAATGGAGAAAGGCTCGGACAAATGGAGTAATGGTAAAATAATGGATCCGGAAAATGGGAAAATCTACACCTGCACCATGTGGTTGGAGGATGATGACGAGAAAGGAAATACCTTAAAAGTGAGGGGCTGGCTAGCTTTCTTCTTTAGAACTCAAACGTGGTATAGGGTAGAGGGATAGGCCTAAAACATATGAGACTCCACCGCTAAGGTGGAAACGAGCAACTCACGAAATCAACGATCAATTCATTTGGAATCTAATTCCTTAACTCTCAGTAATTTCAAATTACTTTACACCCCAATCACCTATTATCAGAATGCCAACTGACAACTTCATTCACACCGATTCATATTATACAGACAAAAATCATCCACGAGATTTTGGCGATAAAGCGGCATTGGGCACTTCTGCCTTTTTCAATGCAAAGTTCCTTACTCAGTTGATGATGAATAGAAAAGTGGCACTGGCTGGGAAATTCGATAGATATAAATGGGCCACTGAATCAATGAATATCTTCCAATTAATAGAAAATTGCGGGGGAAAATTTCACATTGAAGGACTCAACAACATCAACAAAACGGACGATCCAGTAGTTTTCATTAGCAATCACATGGGCACGATGGAAACAATGATTTTCCCAGGGATATTAGCCTCCAGACGTCCAGTCACTTTTGTCGTGAAAGAAAGTTTGGTGAGTCACTGGTTATTTGGGCCAGTTATGAGAGTGCGAAATCCAATTACGGTTGCACGTCATGATCCTGTTGCCGATTTCAAAAAAGTAATGACTGATGGCGTTGAGCATTTAGAAAATGGAAAGTCAGTGGTGGTTTTCCCTCAAAGCAAACGTGTGGTGGATTTTGATCCTGGTCAATTCAACAAACTTGGAATTAAGCTTGCCAAAAAGGCCAAAGCACACGTGGTACCCATAGCTATCAAAACTGATTTTTGGAAAAACGGAACTGTGGTAAAAGACTTGGGGGGGATTAATCGGAAGCTCCCAATTTATATTCAGTTCGGTGAACCTTTCAAGATCGAAGGAGCAGGTAAAACCGAACATGAACAAGTGATCGACTTTATCAGTGATCATTTAAAGAAATGGAATAATTAAGTTTTAGACTGCTTCGTCGTTCCTCCTCGCAATGACATAAACTTTCCTGTCATTGCGATCCTGATCTAATCGGGAGAAGTAATCTGGAATTACTAAATTCGAACCATGAAGGTCATTTCCACAAATATTGGTAAGCGAACCTCCTTTCAATGGAACGGCGAAGAAAAGTTCACCGGCATCAATAAAAAGCCCGTCGATCATCCTATCCATCTTGGTAAAACCGATGTGGTTGGAGATGTTGTAATCGAGCGAGTGGTGCATGCCGGCCCAGCCAAAGCTTGCTACCTATATTCAGCAGATCATTATCCCTATTGGAAAAACATCTACCCCAATCAAGAATGGCATCTTGGTATGTTTGGTGAAAATCTGACTGTTGAGGGGCTAGACGAAACTACCCTCTATATCGGCAATGTCTATCAAGTCGGTAGTGCGAAAATCGTGATTACAGAACCACGCCAACCATGCTATAAATTTGGATTCAAAATGGGCGATCAGGGGATTTTAAAGAAATTCATAAATACAACGTTTTGTGGTAGCTATATTGGCGTATTAGAAGAAGGCGAAGTAAATGCCGGAGATGAGTTTATTCTACTTGAGGAAAGCCCCAATGAACTGTCCATTGCCGAAGTTTTCAAAATGCGATTCACCTCAGACCCAAATAATGGATTAATAACCAAACTCGAGAATGAAACTGCTCTCCCAGAGAAGCTTCACATTGAGCTTCTGAATCTTCATGCACGCAAATGAGCCACTTGAGTGAAATAAAGATTCTGTTGCAAGAGGGATTCGGATTTCTACATCCAGAGATCAAAAAATTAAACGGCTATGATAACTTCAATTACCTCATCGAAAACGAAGGAGAAAAATTTATTTTCAAAACATATTCAGATGATCCAGACCAATTAACTCTTATTCTGGCCGAAAATGAGGTACTGGCTCATCTCCAAAATAGTAGCCATTCCGCGTTTCCTTCCCCAATTCCATTCTGCGATGGTCGTTTCGTTAAACAGCTTGCAGTTACAGGACAGCCTACTATTTGTCGTATGCTCTCCTATCTGGAGGGCGATCTACTAGGTGATGCGACTCCTTCAATCTCATTGTATCAATCTCTTGGCACCTTTCTGGCCAATATGGATTTGCAGTTTCAATCCATTACGAATCACACTATCCAAGCAAGGGAATGGGCATGGGATATCAAGAGCCTTTATCTCAATAAGGAATTAATTCAAGACATCTCTGATCATAAGAATCAGCGACTGGTCGAGTACTATTTTCAGCAGTTTGAAGAAAACGTGGTACCGATACTACCCAAGCTTCGAAAGAATATTATTCACAATGACGCGAACGAATGGAATTTGCTGGTTTCAGGAGATCAGGTAACTGGAATAATTGATTTTGGAGATTTGGCTCACTCCTATTTAATTAATGAATTAGCCGTATCCATTGCGTATGCTTGTTATGGCAAAGAAGATCCGTTAGAATGGGCACAAGAAATCATTCGTGCATATCACAAGGTATTGCCTGTTCTGGAAGTCGAGCTGTCGGTTTTGTATTACTTGATAGTTGCCAGATTATGTATCAGCGTTTGTGGTTCCTCGCACTCAAGGAAATTATATCCTGAAAATACCTATGCTTTCAGCAGCGAGGAATCCATAGTAGGATTGATGCACCAATGGATCACAATTAATCCGGTGGAGGCTGAAAATCGCTTTCGAGAAGCTGCTGGATATTCTGTTGTGACTCCCATGTCTACCGATCAGATGATTCAAAAAAGACAAGAATCAATTAGTCCGATAGTGTCTTTGAGCTATTCCCAACCGATCTACATGAATCGTTCGGCATTTCAATATATGTATGATGTCTATGGCAATACCTACCTGGATGCTTACAATAACATACCGCATGTGGGGCATTCTCATCCTAAAGTGGTTGAAGCAGGTCAACGACAAATGGCCAAGCTAAATACAAATACTAGATATTTATATGATCCATTGGGGGCATATGCAGAAAAACTATTGTCCAAATTCCCACCTTCCTTAGACAAAGTTTATTTTGTGAATTCGGGAAGTTCCGCAACTGACCTTGCACTTAGGCTGGCACAAGCTCACACCGACAATCAACAATTCATGGTAATGGAGCACGGATACCATGGCAACACACAAAATGCAATAGACATTAGTGACTACAAATTCAGCAATGAGCTTGGCCAAGGTAAAAAGGAACATATTCTAAAAACCCCAATTCCTGATGAATATAGGGGTAAATACAACTTTGATTACGGAACAGCTGGGAAATTATATGCCAAAGAAGCCATCAATCAATTGAGAAATGCGAATGGTGCAATCGCCGCTTTTATCAGCGAGCCAATTGTTGGTTGTGGCGGACAAATTCCCTTGGCATCTGGATACCTCAAGGAGCTATACCCAGAAGTTCGGAAGCAAGGAGGTATTTGTATCAGCGATGAGGTTCAAACCGGTTTCGGTCGTTTGGGTGATCACTTTTGGGGCTATGAAATGCAAGACGTGGTTCCAGATATTGTGATTCTTGGTAAACCTATGGGAAATGGTCACCCGATCGGAGCAGTTATCACCACCACTGCAATCGCAGAGTCATTTGGCAAAGGAGTGGAGTTTTTTAGTTCGTTTGGAGGCAACCCAGTGTCTTGTTCCATTGGTCTGTCTGTTTTGAATGTAATTGAAAAGGAAGAGCTACAGAAGAATGCAAAAGAGGTTGGCGATTATTACCAAAAGCTCTTCAAGGATCTCCAAAATGAGCATGCTTGTATTGGAGATGTACGAGGTTCCGGACTGTTCATCGGAGTAGAAATTGTAGTAGATCCGATCACTAAAGAACCTGATGTAGAATTAGCCAATCACATCAAGAACGAACTTCGAAATCAACATATTCTAATTGGCACTGATGGCCCATTCGATAATGTGCTGAAGACCAAGCCTCCTCTTTGTTTCACAAAGGAGAATGCAGAAACAGTGGTTGCCCGGATTGGGCAGGTATTGAAAAATACTAAATGATTTAGGTTATTGTTTTTTGTTACGAACACTTCTGTGGAAGCATTTTTCTATTTATTTATACGCAATCATCCACGCAACGGATAAGGACTAAACTATTACGGTGATTTCTTCATATTTTAGCTTTTGTGTCGAACCAACTCATTAACCAGTACTATACTCACCTTCAGTCGCTGAGAAGGACGGGGCATTCTAATGAGATGACAATCAAACAGCCGTTTGATACCCTCATGCAGCAAATGGCATTTTCCAAGCACTACGTCTATGCCTTGGAAGTCACCATCAAAAATGAAACCGGCAAGAATATCCGTCCAGATGGTATTCTCATGAATGAACTTCGAATTCATAAGGGTTTTATAGAAAGCAAAGACACAGGAGATTCGATTGATCAGGAAATTGAGAAAAAACTATACAAAGACGGATATCCGAACTCAAATATCCTTTTCCAAGATAGTGAGACAGCCGTCTTGATTCAAAACGGAGAAGAGGTACAACGCATTTCCATGCAAGATGGTGATAGCCTCCAGCGTATCTTGAAGTCCTTTATTGACTACAAACCAAAATACCTCGAAAATTTTGAAGAGGCACTTCGGGGATTCAAAGAAGACATTCCTACCATAGTGGAAACGCTCAGAACGTTAATAGCCGAGCAAAACAAAACCAACAGCACCTACACCAAAGCCCGTGACGAATTCTGGGAAATGTGTAAGCAGGAAATCAACCCGGCGATCACCATCGAAGATATTCGGGAGATGGTGATTCAGCACATTCTTACTGAGGATTTGTTCAAATCGGTTTTCGATGAGTCGGATTTTCATCACGAAAACAACATAGCACACGAACTGGAGCGATTGGTTAATACCTTCATGAATCGTGAAGTCCGCCAAAATCAACTAGGCGAACTAGGGCACTATTACAAAACACTCAATGCACAAGCATCCACAGTAGCCGACCATCACGAAAAGCAGAAGTTCCTAAAGGTGGTTTATGAAAACTTCTACAAAGTCTACAACCCAAAAGGTGCAGACAGACTCGGTGTAGTTTATACGCCCAATGAGATCGTAGACTTTATGATCCGAAGTACGGATTACTTGCTGGAAAAACATTTCGGAAGGAACCTGCATGACGAAAACGTACATATTCTTGATCCGGCAACAGGGACAGGGACATTCATAACTGATATTATCGAATACATCCCCGAGCAATATCTTGAGCACAAGTACCAGCATGAAATTCATGCGAATGAAGTAGCCATACTCCCCTATTATGTGGCCAATCTCAACATAGAGTTTACCTACAAACAAAAGATGGGCAAGTATGCCGAATTTCCCAACATCTGCTTTGTAGATACGCTAGACAACACGGCCTCATTGAGCTGGGACAGGATGAGCAAAGATCAGGGCGTGCAGATAGATATGTTTGGAGGAATTAGCAGTGAGAATGCTGAACGGATCAAAAGGCAGAATAAACAAAAAATATCTGTCGTAATCGGGAATCCCCCTTACAATGCGAAGCAGGAAAACTACAATTACCAGAACTCAAATCGTGCCTACAAGCGAGTGGATCAACGCATAAAGGATACCTATATAAAGTATGGTTCTGCTCAAAATCAGATTGTAGTTTATGATATGTACACCCGTTTTTATCGCTGGGCGATGGATAGGGTGGATCAGAATGGTATCGTGAGTTTTATCACCAACCGCAGTTTTATAGACAGCCGCACGTTTGACGGATTCAGAAAATGTATTCAAGAGGACTTTGATTACTGCTATGTGGTGGATACTAAAAGTGACGTACGAGCCAACCCCAGAATAGCGGGCACCACCCACAATGTATTCGGCATACAGACGGGTGTAGCGATGATGTTTTTGGTGAAAAAGCAAGCCGTCATTGCGAGCGCAGCACAGCAATCTACCTCCAAGAAAGAGATTGCTTCGTCCCCCGTAGGGACTCGCAAAGACGAGCAGCTACCCTGCCAGATCTACTACAATGGAGAAATAGAAGACGACTGGCGCAAAGAAGTAAAACTGGAATGGATCAAAAATAAGCAGTTCTCCGAAATCGCTTTTGAACACATCGCTCCGAGAAAAAATAACTGGATTAATCTAGTCGACAATGACTGGGAAGAATTGGTGCCGTTGATGGATAAAATGGTAAAAACAGGAAAACATGAAATGTCTGTTTTTAAAGAGTTTTCACTCGGAATTAGAAGTGGAAGAGACGAGTGGGTGTATGATAAAAATCGAAAAAATCTTGAAAAGAAGATACAATTTTTTCATGGAATCTATAATGAAAATTTAGGGCATTCTAAGAACCTCAGCAAGACCATCAAATGGACTGAAGGGTTGATCCGATCTTTGAAAAAGGGTGTGAAGCTGAATTATCAGTTAGAAAGGTTAAGGCCAATATTATGGAGACCCTTCGTCAAAATGAATGTCTATTACGACACGGACCTTTTTGATAGACTCTATTCTTTTGGTAATATTTTTCCTCTGAAAACGTCGGGTGAAAATCTGTCTATAGCCGTGAGTGCAATTTCTCAGGTTAAGGGTTTTCAGTGTTTAGCTTCCGATTTTTTAATGGAATTGCATCTGACTGGTGATTCCCAATGCCTCCCACTGTACCGCTACTTTTCTGATGGCACTCGCCACGACAACACTACCGACTGGGGCTTAGAGCAGTTTCAAGCTCACTATACCGTCAGCGAGAAGTCTCCCAAGAAGAAGGGGATTCCGCAACAAGTGCGGAATGGAGACATCACCAAAGAAGACATCTTCCATTATACCTACGGTGTGCTGCACAATCCTGCTTATCGGGAGAAGTATGCGCTGAATCTAAAACGGGAGTTTCCACGGTTGCCCTACTATGAAGACTTCTACCAGTGGGTTAAGTGGGGCAAAGCGCTCATGGAGTTGCATATTGGTTATGAAGAGGTGGAGCCGTTTGCTCTATCCGTCATTGCGAACGAAGTGAAGCAATCTGCCTCCAAAAAAGAGATTGCTTCGCCCCTTGCAGGGGCTCGCAATGACGCCAAAGGAAAGCTCAAAGTAAAACTCAAGGCAGATGAAGAAACTGGTATCATAGTGCTGGATGAGCAAACAAGTCTTGGTGGCATACCCTCAGAAGCTTGGGATTACAAGCTAGGCAATCGCTCTGCGCTGGAGTGGATACTGGATCAATACAAGGAAAAGAAACCAAAAGACAAAACCATCGCCGAGAAGTTCAATACCTATCGCTTCGCCGACTACAAAGAACATGTGATCAACCTTCTCGAACGTGTCTGCACGGTGAGTGTAGAGACCATGAAGATTATCGGGGAGATGGAGAGAGAAAAAAGCTAATTATGTATCATTATTAACCAAATTAAATCATGCCAAAACACAGTCTAAAATTATCCTTACCATCCACTGAGATTGCGAATTCGGATGTGATCATTGATGTTCACCAAGATGGTAAAAAGCACGGAACATTAAAGGTTTCGAAAGGAGGTATTGACTGGCAACCAAAGAGTACCAGCAATTCCATATCCCTAAACTGGACCCAGTTTGACAAGGTCATTAAGGATAGTCACGGATAGCCAAAAGGAAGGTGAGTGCAGACGAAAAACAAGAAGCTGGAAGAGTTGGTTCTTCAGTATGAATCAATGATTATTGACTTCTATAAAAAGGGAAATTGAAATTTGATTTTTCTACTTTCAAACTTCAGTATGGATAATAGAAGTTAATGGTTGAGAATCTACCTCTTGTAAAACACCTTGCCTACTCGTTCTATATGTGCAAGCAGGTCTTTATTATCAATCTGATGATATAATGACAAGTCAAATGTGTACGGCAAGAGCAGATCATCCAAGGCATTTTCAATACGATATAAATCTGTCAATGCAAGTGACTTCCCTTTGATCGTTAGATCCACATCCGATCCTGGTCTGAAGTTGCCTTTGGCTCTTGAGCCATAAAGCCACACTTCTTCTACATTGTCTTGAATGGCAAAACAATGACTAATATCTGTAATATTTTGATCTGAGAGGCCGTACATAAGAACTAAAGTACTGTACCCTGTTCACCAAATCTGATTTCGTTCATTTTCTTTCGAAACTCCTCAAATATCAAATAGTAGTCCTCTACAATGGCCGTGGCAATTTCCTCTGCAGTCTCCTCATTGTACGTATGGCTCGTTTTATTTCGGCTATTGATCGTGTCCATCCATGTATCACCGTTCTTAATCAAGCCCCTATTGAAAGCTTCTCTTATAGCATCCCTGGATCCTGTGATTTCCGTATTCCCCTGATATTCAAAGTAATCCTTCATTACGCTCCAGGCCAACTCATGCGTGTACTCAAACGACTGGATCAATCCCTGCTCCTCCAGGTCAGACAGCTCCTCTTCTTCGGCTTTTTCCACAGCCTTCTTTAATTGAGCTAAGGCTTTTTCATAATTAGCCATTCGTTGAATCCACCGTATGTCCGATTTTTCATCCATCCTAACCAAATTTGTTTGCTAAGATAATCTCGAACCTCAAACTAATCAGCAATCCTTACCCAATCGCAGAAAATACTCCGAAAAGTCACCATCGTGAGTGTAATGACGATGAAGATTGTACGGGTGATTGTGAAGGTAGATAGCTAAAAAATTAGAGAACCATAATTTAAATTTCAAATCCCCTCCAACAACTCTGGCATCACTACATGCCCACCATCAAACATTGTTAATTCAGGAGCTATTCCCATTGAGGTACTGACCAATTCGCTTTGCTCATCCAGCATCTCAGGCTTGACGAACGGATCTTCATTTCCAATAAAAAATTGAACCTCTTCTTCCCCAACTAGATGATCAAAGCTTCCTGATGGAATGTCTGGAGGAAATCCGCCTACCCAAAGAATGAGCTTGTCAAATCGAATTTTAGAAAATGCCGCAAATCGGCTAATCGTATTCGTCCCTTGTGAGAATCCAAAGAAAATGATCTTCTTGTTTCCGATTTCTCCAACCTCATTTTCCCAGATGGCATTGAGCATAATTTGTTGATTGTCTATCTCTGTCAATCGATCCTCTTTCGTCATCCAGGTGGCTCCTACTCTTCCGGTGAAATTATTTTCTCCTAGATAGAATTTAGAAAGTCCCTGAGGTGCAATGATGAAATTGGTTTCCTTGTCCAACCCCTCGAACTTCTTCATGAAGTATTGAGCCAATTGACCGGATCCGTGACAGACCAACCATATGGTCTCTGTCTTTTCTGTTAACTTATTAAGCGTGTAATATGGCGCTTTAATAGAAACATCAATGTGTTTTTCCATTACTGGGATACCATCTGCATCAATAGTGCACAAATGTAGGCTCCATAGGTACCTAGCGCATAACCAAGGACAGCAAGCAGCACACCAACTGGAGCCAATGATGGGTGAAACGCAGCAGCAACAACTGGCGCAGATGCCGCACCTCCAATATTTGCTTTGCTTCCTACAGCCAGCAAGAAGTATGGGGCTCGTATGATTTTACCAACAATGAGGAGAAGGACGACATGTATAGCCATCCAAATAAGGCCAACTCCAAATATACCAGGATTAGAGGCAATAGCGGCTATGTCCATTTTCATTCCAATAGTAGCTACTAATATGAAAATGCATACAGTACCAATCTTCGAAGCACCAGCACCTTCATAGTTTCTTGCCTTGGTAAATGAGAGAATCAATCCAAAAGTGGTTGCTAGGACAATAAGCCAGAAGAACTTTGAATCCAGACTTAATTTTTTAAGTGCAGGTGCATTTTCTGTTATAAAGGGTGCTATCCCGTCAGCCATCCAATGAGAGAGTCCTACGGCTCCAAAACACAACGCGAGGATAACAAACAAGTCCGTTGTAGACGGAATCCTGGCAATACCTAGACTAAATTTTTCCATTTTCTCCTGCAGGTGGTTAACCGCGCTAGCATCTGCCTTAAAGAATTTGTCAATCTGTGCTGCTTTGCCTACTCCAAGTAAAAGAAACAACATCCAAATTTCTGCCACAATCACATCCACAGTGATCATAATGGAATACAGAGAATCAGAGGGATTGAAAATTTCGTACATCGCTGCTTGATTGGCTCCACCACCAATCCAACTTCCTGCCACAGTTGACATCCCTCTCCAGACAGCTTCTGGTCCTGCTCCACCAACAATCTCCGGAGCAAATGTCGAGGTAATTAGAATAGCAAGTGGCCCACCTACGACTACCCCGACTGTACCCGTTAGGAACATAATGATTGCTTTAGGTCCCAAACGAGCTATTTCTTTTAAATCTATACTTAGCGTAAGCAGAACCAAACTAGCCGGAAGCAAATATCGAGAAGCAACAAAGTAGAGCTTCGAATCCTCCACTTCTACAATATTGAATGTGTTCAATAATGACGGCACGAAATAACACAGTAAAAGCATCGGAATGAACGTGTATAGCTTCTTCCAAAATGGCTGATCTAAATTTGAGGTGTAAAATATAAGACCAAGAATCAGAATCAATATTCCGAAAATGGTTGCGTCGTTGGTGATTAAGGGTTCGTTCATCGATTGTTTTGAGTTGATGGTCTAGGGTGAAATCAGACTATGCCTGAAGTAAGTCTGTCAATTCATTCTTCAGTTTGGGGAGGTGATTAATTACTATACTCCAAATATTCTCGGGCTCAATTTCATCATACCCGTGGATTATTTTATTTCTTGCATCAACAATCCGACGGGCATTGGACACCTGAAAACTAGGTGATAACTTCAGGTCCTGACTCATGGCCTCTCCAATAATTTCTAAATTTCGTTCAACCGCTTGCTGGAGCATAATATCAGCAGCGTACGATAGGAAAACTCGCTCCTCACCAATAAAATCTTCAATACGCAGAATAGCCTGAAGCATATCATAGATCAATTTTTGGATCTTCTCATCCATGAACTTTCACCTTTGTATTATCTATTTCTTTTATGAGATATGGATTCTTTAAAGATTTCTCAGTTAAAAGATCAATTTCTCTATTTAATTTTTCTCTCAACTCGTCATGAAGAGTCCACCAAAGTTCACCTCTCTCCAACGGGTCTGACACTTCACCATTAAACCGGATCAGCAAATCAACATCGCTTTCAGCATTGAATGTTTCCGATACCACTGATCCAAAAAGATAAGCCGCAACGACTTTATTTCGATCTAGTATTTCAATCAATGATGGAAGGCTCGCATGAAAATTAGGATGTATCATTTGTGCAAAAATAGTTTTTCAAGTGTCAAATTCCTTAAGAATTGCTTTAAACTCATTGAGCATCATGGATGTAGCTCCCCAAACTGTGCGTCCTTCTAAATCAAAATACGGTGATCGTAGCGTCACTCCTCCAGTGACCACCATCTCCTTTTCTTTGAGGTAGTCATCGGACATCAAATGGCTCACATCTGCCGAAATGATATCTGCTACTTCACTTTCCTGAGGTATGTATTCTGGCTGATTGCGAATTAAGCCAATTACCGGTAGTATTTGGAAATTACTCACTGCCACAAAAAAAGACGACAAGCTGCCGATTACGTCCACGTCTTCGGCAGGCACCCCAATCTCTTCTTCCATTTCCCGAAGAGCTGTCTCAATTAAATCCCTATCGGTCTCTTCACTCTTGCCCCCAGGCAATGCCATTTGTCCACTATGAACTCCTGGATAAATTGGGCGCTGAATTATGGGGAATCGTACGGTATCCCCATCTTGGTATAGTAGAATTATCACTGCTGCTTCTTTGGCATTATCATCGTGCTTTATCTTAATACGCTCACCGTTAACCAAGGAAGGAAACATCTCCATACTCGCATCCATTCCGGGCATGGGTTCAGTGAGTCGAGCTTTAAGGAAATGTACGAGAGCGTCTAAATCCATTAGATCAAAGATCAAATACCGTAGACCAATTACCAAATACCAACTGTCAATTCACCCATCAACTAATTCACAAATTCCATACGATCAATTATCTTGCTACTAATCTATCACTACCATGGAGAATCTTCCCATCCACATCAGTTTAGTTTTCACCGCTGTTGTTTTCACCGTTTTTGGTTTCCTGTTTTACGCTAGCTATCGTGCATTCAAAACGCCCAAGCGATTTGGTAGCACCTGGACAGTAACAGCTCTTATGGGCTGGTTGTTTCTGACAGGGGTTCTTACATACAAAGGATTTTTCCTGGACTATTCCCTGCCACCTAAACTCATGCTTTTCGTGGCGCCCACGATCATTCTCATTCTTGTTCTTTTGATAATGCCTAACACAAGGGCCTTTGTAAAGAAAATGCCAATCACCACATTGACCTATATCCATATAGTGAGGGTACCCGTCGAAATTTGTCTTTGGTGGCTGTTTAAGGCTGAACTTGTGGCTGAAGAAATGACCTTTGAGGGAGCCAATTATGACATCCTTGCCGGAATTACTGCACCTTTTGCTGGAGTATTCTTAGTTGGGAAAAAGAGTAGCAACAAGTTCGGTGCGATTGCCTGGAACCTCATTTGTCTGGGACTGCTTATAAATATCGTAGTGAGAGCTATCTCATTTACACCCTATTTCTATGATGGTTCAGGTACCGAGTTGGTGAATGCAGCGGTATTTTATGTGCCTTTCGTTTGGCTTCCATTGCTCGTTGTTCCTGCTGTGTTATTTAGTCACTTAGTGTCACTTGTGAAGTTGTTTGGGAAGGAGGAATGAGCAAATCTTCCCTCATTAGATCCATTCAAAATTACACCTCCACTTTTGAAAATGAAGAACTAAACAAATCCGAATTATTGGGATTATTAGAGGACGAAGATTGCTTTCTTCGATCCAGACTTGCTGGGCATCTCACCGCCTCTTGTTGGGTACTTGATGGCTCTGGGAAGGTGCTACTAATGCATCACAAAAAACTGGATAAGTGGTTGCAACCAGGTGGGCATGCAGATGGTGATGAGGATTTACTGAATGTGGCTAAAAAGGAGCTAAACGAAGAAACCGGTCTTGTACACTTCAAAGCAAATAATGAGATTTTTGACCTTGACATTCATACAATTCCACAGAAAAAAGATATTCCCGAGCATCTGCATTATGATGTTCGGTTCTTGTTTATATCCACCAATCCAGAAGAAATCCAAAAAAATCATGAGTCCATAGATCTGAGATGGATCAAATTGGAGGAAGTGGAAGATTTTTACAATCGTGAAGAGTCTATTACGAGAATGGTTCAGAAGAGTCTGGAATAAAATTCAAGGCAATAGACTTGTCAATCTATCCATCATAAAGTTCCAGACCACCGTACGAGTTTCCATATCGTGACTTGGATTTTCAAATTCCTGCATCAACTTGAGCGCTGTGGTTTCTTCGTCTACAATTTGCAAGCAAAGAAATCCTAACCACGCTCGGAGGTGGCGGTGTACTCAACCCAACATAGGAATAGGTGGAGTTCAATGCCCTGAGTCTGTCTATTTCAGTGTATTCACCCACCACTGTGAATGAAGTGGCCAGTTCCTTTTTTAGCTCAATTCGATAGGCTCCACCGACGACAAAGTCTCTGGCAATATCTCCCACAACAAACCCCTCAGGGCCAAACCATTGCATCATTGACTAGGGTCCGTAAGCCAATTTTGAACAAATGGTTCGCTCCACAAGAGAAGGTCCTGTTTACATAAACTTTGTTTCCTTCAATCATTTTTCTGCTTCTTAATAAGGCCTTCTAATTTATTAAAAGATTCGTTCCAGAAATTAGAATAATAAGAAATCCATTTCAGAGAATCGGTAAGCGCCTGATGATTCAGCGAACATATCATGAACTTTCCTTGCTTTCGCTTTTTTAAAATCGCAGCGTTTTCCAAAATTCTGACATGCTTACTAATTGCCTGAAAAGACATATCAAAGGACTGAGTGAGTTCTACAATAGAGGAGTCTTTCGTGTGAAGTAGTTCTACAATTTGTCTCCTCGACTTGTCAGCCAGAGCTGAAAACACAAGATTGGTTTCTGTGGAACCGCTCATTTAATCAAGCTCAAATCCTGCGGCTACTAAATTCAGGCTTTCTGATTTCGGAGGAGAGACTGGTTCGCTAGCCTTCAATGCTGTTCGGAACAAATTGAACTCCTCAACTTCCTGAAGTTTGCCCATAGTTTCGTCATCTGTGGCCATGTTGATGTGTACGAAAGTCTCCCCATCATCTAGCGTAAAGGACGCATAATGCATGCCTGAATTGGGTATGCCTGAAGTGTGTCCATCACCTTTTTGATGTTGGCTTTGTTTTTCTACGTACTCAGGTTTTACTGTGTATTGTTCTTCGACTGCTTTCATATTTATTCAACTTTTTGGTTTAATGAAGTGCAAGTATACAACGAATTAATTATTCAACCATATAGTTTAATGATGTATTTCTAAATTGAACAGTGGGCCAACTAATTATCATTCCGCTCCACCAAAAGAACAAATCCTTCATCCAGAAGCAGGTAGCCCTGTTCGTAACAAAACCGATAAATATCTCCTACTTTTGTTGTGTAGCTGTTGGTATAGAAATCAAAATCAAAGCCCTTCTTTAGCAATTGATCCTTGTGCTTTTTGATTTTCCCATTCGGGTTTAGCTCCACAAGAATTCGGCGATTTTTCGCGAGGGTGCTATTTACATTGCGAACGTAATTGGTTGATGATGCGTTGGATTTGTTGTTGTGGGCATTGCGGCACGCATCAGAGCAAAATTTCTTATCTATCCGACCATGAACCGAGCGTCCACATTCAGGACATTTTCTTTCATCTTCCATTTTTCTATCAATTTTATGCAAATAAAACACTTATGTAGGACAATTCATAATTGACTGATTATCAACAATAAAAACAATTATAAACGACTACAAACGGATAATAAACGACTACAAGTATTTAAAAACCGAGTTGGGTTTGGCGGCATCCCCACCTTTGCTTTCGTCAAATGACAAATTCATCTACCAACAGGTGAATCAATTAACATTTTAATATTTAGTATCATGACAAGTTTAAAAAACAACGTACAATTAATTGGTAGATTAGGTAACGAACCCGAAGTACGAACATTCGAAAGTGGAAAGAAAATGGCCACCTTTTCTCTCGCCACAAACGACGTGTATTACAACAACGAAGGAGAGAAAGTAGAAGACACCCAGTGGCACAATATCGTGGTGTGGGGTAAGAAAGTAGATGTAGTAGAGAGCTACTTGAAGAAAGGCAATGAAATTGCCATGAATGGTAAACTCAACAATCGCTCCTATGAAAAAGATGGGGTGAAGAAGTACATCACAGAGATCAACATGAACGAGCTCTTGATGATGGGAGGAAAGAAAGATTAGTTCCTTGCTCTTTTGAAATCAAAAGGTTGCCTGATGTTTCAGGCAACCTTTTTCATTTTACTAAATGTAAGCAAGTGGATTAGCTAATTGTAAACCAATTCTTTTGGAACCATCTTCATTCAGTTCAATCTAAAATCGAATCAATCGTCAAAGGTTCTCCTACAGCGTCAATGAAATTCTGGAAATCATCCGATCGAAGTTGAGTAACTCCTTCCCTATTCATAAACACTGTATAAGTAGTTGGTCTTTCAAGTGAATGCAGTTTTAAGCAAGGTGCTATCACTAGTTCGCATGGCCTCAAAAACCTGATTGACAGTGTTCAATATATCAGACTTGCCATCGGACTGGACAATTGATGAGCGCGATAGGAGGACAAAGACAAAAGCTAACAGCTTCATTCTGCATGATTAAAGACGCATACTCCAAGCATCGTAAAGCTTCTGCTGCTGATCTGTCATCTCTTCCATCTTGGTGATCGATATTCTACCTGACTCCTCACGCTCAAGTTTAAGTCCAATCTTGGCTAAATACTCTTCATGAGGTAATGGATTAACTTCTAGAATATACTTATCAAAGAAAGGCCTGATCTCTGGAGAGGTCATATCTGCCAAGTCGTCAAAGAACGTGTCTTCTGAAATTGGGTTGCCCTTTCCATATTTCTTCACCAAAGCAAGCATAAGCTCCCGTAACCCAGATTCACCATCAGACAGCTCAAGCAACTTTATATCCAACAAGCCGGCGACCAACGATCCTCGATAATAAATATTTCCATATTGCTTCGCTGCTTCACCCCCATTAAACGATTCATCCGAAATTTTCTTCAAACTCCATGAGGTATCGAAATATCTCTCGTCAACGAGAATCTTCTGAACCACGGCATTTGTTAAATAATCATCTTCATCGATAACTCCTCCTCTAAACAAAATAATATTGGAAGCCCACTCAGTAACACCCTCGTATAACCAGAGATGTACCGATGTGGTTGGTTTTACAAAATTGAAGGACTCAACAACCTCGCTGTGAATATTAAGCGGTGTGACTATATGAAAAAACTCATGCGAAGCAATGTCTGTAATTCCTCTCAATTTGTCAGGTGTTGGATCATCTTCAGCCAATACATACTCAGAACTATACGAATGCTCCCATGCACCAGTCACTCCGGGAGGGGTTGGTTCAAAAAAGTAAAGGAAAGTATATCGATCTACCGGCAAGGTGATCAAAAATTTCCGTGTGGCCTCCAACATGTCGGCCATGTTGTCGAGCAGTATTTTGGACTCATATTTGTCATTCGCTGAGTACGTGTATATTTCTACTTTCGTGCCAGCAACATCCGTACTTGCACCCGTTAGATTCCCCATCAAAATGGGCGAGTCAACCGCGTGATCAAAATCATCGGCTATGTAATAATCATCAACTTTACTCAAAGCCGTGCCCTCATTCCATCCATCCAATCCTATTGCTCTCATTCTAATCGGACTTTTTTGATTCCCTTCAAAGTAACCCATTACCGTGTGCGCATTGATCAACGTATGATCATTCTCAATAGAAGATCCACACATAAGATATATCGGATATTCGTCAACCTGAGTATCAAATGTCTCTGCAATCAGATAGGTTACCCTTGTCAATTTTTGAGGTTTACTAATTACAAATTGATTTACAGATTGCTTTGTTACAGTCAATTCCTTGCCCTTGGCATCAAAAGCTTTAAAGTCACTAACATAGCGGCCAATATTCATGGTTTGATAAGTACCTGGTGCGGTGGAGGCGAATTGGAATATCGTTGCTGATTTATCAAGTTTCCCATCCAATGATAACGACACAGCGAAGGTGTCAAGATTTTGAGTTGCGTCAATTTCGTAAGTCACCGTTGGAAGATCCTGGGCGACCAAAACTGTGCAAAGAAATAACGCAATAAAACTGCCGACTATACTTTTCATATGTTTTGATTTATCGGCAAATAAAACAGGATTTTATCAAAAAGAATTTACGGTTTTTATTGGTGGTTATCTAGAGTGGCAAGCGGAGACCCACAAGGCATAATTACGTACTCAGCACGAATATGCAGGTGTACTTGACAATGAATGATTGACAATCCAATTGAGGCCATTCAGGAACTGATCTGCTCTTTCGGTTTTTATTACCAATGTAAAATACGAAATGCAAATCAATGCCTTCATTTGGACTGTACCAGACTCTCAAATTCGAAGGCTCAGGTTAGGAGGGTTCCATTATTCTCCGAATGGAGCAAAAAAAGGCTTAAAGCAATCCAATGTGTCTGCTGAGAAAAGAAAGTGGGTATCCAGAAAAATTCGAATAATCATAACTCCTCTACCCATTTATACTGTCTGCTACCTGCTCCATCAGCCATCTGGGCGTAGAAGTAGCTCCGCAAATGCCAATTCGATCATCCTCCGAAAACCATGCTGTGTCAATCTCTTTTTCGCTTTCAATGTAATAGCTACATGGATTGTGACTCAAACACACCTGATAAAGAGCTCTGCCATTTGAGCTTTTCTTTCCAGCAACAAAAAGTATCACGTCATGCTCTTGAGAAAATCTTTCCATCTGAGGTTCTCGATTCGAAACTTGTCTGCAAATACTATCATTCGCCTTAAAATCTTCAGCTCGCAATTCTCCTTTTTCTTTCAACACACGAGCTTCAATAAGTTCCTTCATGTGATAAAACCCTTTGGTGCTCTTTGTGGTCTGGCTATACAGAGCAATTGGCCTTGAAAAATCTAATTGATCCAAATCCTCTTCATTTGTAATTACAATTGCTTCATTCAATGTCTGACCAGTTAGGCCAATCACCTCAGCATGACCTGGCTTTCCATAGATCACAATTTGCCCGTTGAGAGCTTTAGCCGAATCAAAAGAATTCTTTACACGATTTTGAAGCTTTAGCACCACAGGACAAGAGGCATCAATAAGTTCTATATTATTTTTAATTGCTAACTGATAAGTTTTAGGTGGTTCACCATGGGCACGAATTAGGACTTTGCAATCATGCAAATTTTCGAGTTGAGATCTATCTATTGTTACCAGCCCTTTGGCCTTCAACCGCTCAACTTCCATTGTATTGTGGACAATATCACCCAAACAATAAAGCCTTCCTGCTTCCAGCATTTCGTCTTCTGCCATTTCTATGGCGAATTCTACACCAAAGCAGTAGCCGGATTTATCGTCTATTTCAACTTGCATTAATTTCTTTCCTTGCCTGATCTACGATTTTAGTCACTTGTTGATCGAATGTTAAATCCGACGTATCAATTTCCAAAGCGTCAGGTGCCTTCTTCAATGGACCTTCCGTTCGTTCAGAATCAATTTTATCTCGTTTTTTAAGGTTGCTCATCACTTCTTCTAAAGGAATATCAATATTCTTTTCTTGAAGCTCCAACTTGCGTCGTTTACCTCGCACATCCAGAGATGCCACCATAAATACTTTTAGTTCCGCGTCTGTAAAAACAACTGTCCCAATATCTCTTCCGTCCATTACAATTCCTCTCTCCTCGCCAATTTTCTTTTGTTGCTTCACCAGTTCTCGTCGTACAGTTATCAAAGTACTTACCTCACTCACCAGTTGATTCACTTCCATCGTCCTAATCCTGGTATCCATTGATTCCCCGTTCATAAAAAGGATGTTTTGCTCATCCACTTTTTTGAATTGTAATTGGATGTAGTCCAAATGCCTCTCCACTTCACTCTGATTTGAAATATCAACTTTGTGATGAAGTAGATAGTAGGTTACTGCCCGATACATGGCTCCACTGTCTACATAAATATAGTCCAGCTGACGAGCCACCTCCTTGGCTGTGGAGCTCTTTCCGGTTCCAGAATATCCATCAATGGCTACTATTATTTTCTTCAATTTAGCAATCCTTTAATGGACAAGGTATGGGTTTCCCCTTCTTAATTTTTTTCGTATTCTTCGTTGATTTTGAAGGGCCTTTTTTACATCCTTCAGCGACAAAGCCAATCATCAGAATTGACAAAATTGCTATGTACTTAGAAAACCTCATGAAATTCCACTAACTGGCATGGCTCGGTCTGCCTTTTTCACCAATCCCTGCAGCACCTTACCCGGACCGCATTCAATAAACTCACTAGCTCCATCCGAAATCATTTTCTGTACAATTTGAGTCCATCGCACAGGGGCTGTCAGCTGGCTAATTAAGTTCTCTTTAATTTCCTCAATACTAGAATGTGCCAAAGCATCTACATTTTGATACACTGGACAAGATGGTGTTGAAAATGTGGTATTGGCTATGGCGTCCGCTAATTCTTGTCTAGCCGGCTCCATCAATGGCGAATGAAAAGCACCTCCAACTGGAAGGATAAGTGCTCTTTTCGCTCCAGCTTCTTTTAAACTCTCGCAAGCGATCTCTACCGCATCCACCTCTCCAGATATCACCAATTGGCCCAGACAGTTATAGTTAGCTGGAACAACAATTCCAGGCGTATTGGAACAAATTTCTTCCACTATTTCATCATCCATGCCAAGTATTGCAGCCATAGTCGATGGCTTCATTTCACATGCTTTTTGCATGGCACTTGCTCGTTTAGAAACAAGTGTGAGCGCGTCTTCAAAATTCAATGCACCATTGGCAACAAGAGCCGAAAACTCACCGAGCGAATGTCCGGCTACCAGATCTGGTGCAAAACCCTCAGAAGTTAGAGCCGCCAAAACGCTGTGAAGAAATATTGCAGGTTGAGTAACATTGGTTTGCTTTAGTTCCTCATCGGTACCCTCAAACATTGTTTTGGTAATATTAAAACCTAGAATATCATTTGCTCTATCGAAATGTTCTTTAGCTAACGAATGATTATCATAAAGTTCTTTTCCCATTCCTGAAAATTGAGCTCCCTGACCTGGGAATATATATGCCTTCATAGATGATTGATTAGTGATGACTACAAAATTAGTATATCCTATGATTCAATAAAGCGTGATTTTAATTCTGGCGTTGGAATTCTACAAGTTTCTTGCTTACCAAACCATTTATACCTATTTCTTGCTATCAAGTTATAGAAAAGATCCCGAACAAAACCAGGAACAATTACAAAGACATATAGAATCGGCCAAGCTCCTTTCATCTCTTTCACAATTTCTAACACTGCTCTGCTTTTTTGATAGATCGCACCATCTCTATAGTACACTATCCCATCCAAAGCCGATGGATCAACCTGGACTGGTGATAGCATTTTTTTAGCAATAGCAGATTGCAGAGGGGCAAATTTGAAAAAAAGCTTTGGGTCTCGGTCTATGACGAAATTGATAGATGAATTGCAAAGATTGCAAACCCCATCAAAAAAAATTATATTATTCATTTCAGAATTTGTACCCATCCATTCAGCGTGTGTTTGGCTTTTGAAGGATCAAGCGTGTCAAATGTAACAACAGCTGAATAATAATAGGTTCCAGATGATAGAATCCGACCGCTATCTGTTTTTCCATCCCAATTGATATAAATATCATTCTCTTCTTCACCGGATGAATAGGTGTACAGACTCTTGCCTGTGCGATCTATTACTAGAAAATCAACAGCCAGTACAAATCGTGGACAAGAATCAGGATCATTGTCTCCAAAAGCTCGAAAGGTATCGTTAATCCCATCTCCATTTGGAGAAAATGCATTTGGCAACACATACCCAAGTGTACCCCCTGAATTGAAAATGCAATTATCGTTACATACCTCATCGCTCAACTCACTTTCATTTCCTGATCTGTCCACGGATGAAATTTTATAGCAGCCTTTAAATGAAGTAAGTCCCAGGTGAGTAAAAACAGTTGCTGTTGTATTTGCCAAAAGAATGTAATCGTCTTCCAACCCCGTGGCTGAAAAATACAAATTGAAACTTGCAACATCATCATCGCACTCTGCAGCTGTGTCCAAATTCCAATCGAGTTTATTTTGAAATGCATCGAAATCACAGCTTCCACTTGCTGCCAGAAGGGCTTCACAGCTCACCGATTGATCCAGACCCAGTGAAAGAGGTGTGCACGGAGCAACCTTATCATTTGGTTGGGCACATTGGATTTGAGAGTTATTTATTAGCGGTTCAGGTACAATTGGATCCGAATTATCATAAGAACCTTGAGCTCTCACAAAGTAGCAATAGGACACTTCATCGTCAAGCGGTTGACCGTTAAAACTTCCGTCATCTATAAAACTAAATCCAGATTGTGTGACATCCACACTTGAAATTAGTTGTAACTCTGAAGCGTTCATTGGATTAGTATTATCACGATAAACTTCATGGATTGGGAAATCGGGATCCAGATTGGACCAAGGAACCAGAGCATTCCACGTTACCTTCATGGCACCAACTTGCGGTATCAACTCTAGCCGTAAAGATGATGCGGCATATGAAGTATCGACCGGCTGACCAGTGTTGTCATAGAGAAGAATCTTATACGAATAAGTCAAGTCATCAGTATTCAAGTCTGAGTCATCAAAAAATCTATCAGTTAAATCCGTATCAATTGGAGCAAAAGTTCCTTTTTGCTGGCTCGTTGATCTAAGAACATCATACGTGTATGGACCCGGAAACTTAACAACGTCAATATCTATGGGATCAATCCATTCAACCCTCATTTGTCCCGTAACTTCATCAGTAGAGACAACATCAACTTTCGTTATCAATGGAACAATCGCTTTTATTTCCGCGCAAGCTTCTTCAGATGCATAACTAGTTCCCCCTTTAGGTTCCGGGAATACAGCCACCAATCTATAACAGTAATTCGCTCCTGGAGCCAATCCAAGTTCATCATTGCTGTCAATGAAAACATCTGAATCAATTGGCAAACTGGCAATCATTTCATATCCCGAGTTTTCTGGAATACCAATCTCACAGCCCTCCGCAAGGAAAGGGAATTCGCCAACGCGTCTCCAAACTTGCATGGCTGCTCCTGTATTTGGACACAAATAGCTATCCCAATCAAGTTGCATTCTTTTCCCAGAAAGTGGAGTCGTAATTAATCCAGTTGGCGCAGGGCCAACGATCGTAATCTCCCAAGTTTCGAAATCTACCAGTTTAGGAGCTGTTGGGTCACCCTGTGCATTTAATGATGGATTGTCTTCAATTTTGAATCGTACTTCGTAGGGCCTATTTCTAATATGACTACAGTCCGTATTCCATTCAAAATCCAAAACTCCCGGAGGGCCTTGGGGTGTAGGAGGATCAGGTGAAAAAGTAGCTGGCTGTGAAACTTCAAACGGTCCACCAAATGCCTCCAAAGTTACGGGGTGACCATCAGGGTCTGTCCCAACTATATCTGGGTCATAAATCGTGTTGTCAATTACGGTTTTAGCAGCGACACAGAGTTCATCAGGCACGTCCAATTCTGGTGGCTCATTATCTGTATCCTCAACAATAATCTGCATGTCTCTTGTAACAAAGCCCAACCTGAAATAAACGTCATTTATTTTTCGCCACTCTTCAACCCTGAATGATACATTATATTCTCCCTCTATTCCAGCTGCATCCCAGATCAAATCTCCCGATATAGAATCCAACACCAAAGTGGGCGGACCATCATTGTCTTGGTTGCCTTGATTATAATTATCATAGAATTCAGGATTTATCAGCGTTTTATATCCGCCTACTTCAAAGTCCCGATCTTGCTGAGGAATAGACATCACATAAGACAAACTATCACCATCCTCATCAAAAGCACCAGGGTTGTGAACAAAAATTAAACCGGATCCTGCTAAATCAATTGGCGGAACTGTAAGGATTGGTGTACTGTTGACACCAATTAACGGATCAATCAAAATAAGTGTCTCCGTATAATAGAAAGTACCAACTGAATTAGCAATGTTGCTTATTCCGTCATTTCTAAAAGCCTCCCGATAGCTCACTTTGTATGCTCCGGGTCCTGCATAATCATGTACCAAAGTGAACTGCCATTTCTGCGTATCATTTCCCACATCTTCAACAAAAACCCACTCCACATTTTCTGCAATATTTCCATCTCCAAAGTTAAAATCTCCTGGAGCAAACTCTACCCCGTCGATATCTCTGTATCCTGTGATGGTAAACTCAAAGGTTAGATTCGTTGCGCTAATTCGTCGGGCTGTAATTTCCAATGCCCTTATGTGAGTAGCGTATACACTGTACGAACAAAAAGCAAAAAGGAAAAGGGAGAATACCTTAAAAATCTTTTTCATATCAATAGAAAATCAGAGACCACAATGATAAAGTGAAATGAGAAGCCTACTCAAAAAACAAACGAATATGTTCACACCTTGCTATTTTCCTTATTTAGAATCAATCAAAATAATAGTGTGCATTGTTTGCCATCCCTTCCGCTACTACCTTTGACTTTAATCAAAACCACCTAATTACTCAGTTCCATTATGGGTTGGACCAAACAGTTTTTCAACAGTTCCATTGGTAAGAAATTCGCCATGGCACTTTCGGCGCTTTTTCTGCTAATTTTTCTACTTCAACATTTTGCAATTAATGTGACCTCAGTATTTAGTGAGGCAACTTTCAACGGCATATCCCACTTCATGGGAACCAATCCTTTGATACAGTTCGTCATTCAGCCAATTCTTCTTTTTGGAATAGTTTTCCACTTCGTCATGGGTTTTGTTTTGGAATTTAAAAACAAAAACTCACGAGAAGTAAACTATGCAATGAATAAGGGTTCAGCCAATTCTAGCTGGATGTCCAGAAATATGATTTATAGTGGACTTGTCATTCTATTGTTCATGGGAGTCCATTTTTATGATTTCTGGATTCCCGAACTGACATTTAAGTATGTGGAAATAAATCCAAGCGATCCCAATAGATATCATCATGAGCTTCTGGAAAAATTTCACGACCCTATTCGGGTGGGTATCTATTGTCTCGCTTTTATCTTGTTGGCTTTGCATCTACTGCATGGGTTCCAGTCTTCATTTCAATCTATGGGTGTAAATCATAGGAAGTACACACCGACCATCAGGAAACTAGGAAATGCCTACGCAATCCTAATTCCATTCGGGTTCATTTTTATTGCTCTTTTTCATTACATCAATTCACTTTAAAGGTATGACCAAGCTAGATTCCAAAGTACCTGAAGGTCCAATAGCAGATAAGTGGACCAATCATAAAAACAACATTAAGCTGGTAAATCCAGCCAACAAGCGATCGATAGATGTGATCATCGTAGGAACCGGATTGGCGGGCGGATCTGCCGCTGCTACTCTTGCTGAGCTCGGATATAATGTAAAAGCTTTTTGCTATCAAGATTCACCACGACGAGCTCACTCCATTGCTGCTCAAGGTGGAATCAATGCGGCAAAGAACTATCAAGGTGATGGCGACTCTACTTATCGTTTATTCTATGACACTGTCAAAGGTGGTGACTACAGATCTCGAGAAGCGAATGTTTACAGATTGGCTGAAGTGTCTGCCAACATCATTGATCAATGCGTGGCTCAAGGTGTTCCATTTGCAAGAGATTATGGCGGACTCTTGGACAATCGTTCTTTCGGAGGTGTTCAAGTGTCCAGAACTTTTTATGCCAAGGGGCAAACAGGCCAACAACTCTTGCTTGGCTGCTACTCTGCTATGTCTCGTCAGATCGGCAAAGGCAAAATCCAAATGTATAACCGGCATGAAATGATGGAGGTTGTGATTGTGGATGGGAAAGCCAGAGGAATCATTGCAAGAAATCTAATCACTGGAGAGTTGGAAAGACATTCCGCGCACGCAGTTGTGATCGCCTCTGGTGGGTATGGAAATGTATTTTTCCTTTCTACTAATGCCATGGGATCAAATGTATCTGCAGGTTGGAAAATCCACAAGAAGGGTGCCTACTTTGCGAACCCTTGTTACACGCAAATCCACCCGACATGCATCCCGCAACACGGCGATCAGCAGTCTAAGTTGACATTGATGTCTGAGTCTCTTCGAAACGATGGGCGGATTTGGGTTCCAAAGAAAAAAGAGGATGCAGAAGCTATCCGAGCTGGCAAAATGAAGCCAACTGAAATAGTAGAAGAAGATCGCGATTATTATCTGGAAAGAAGATATCCGTCATTTGGAAATTTGGTGCCGCGAGATGTTGCCTCTCGCGCAGCAAAGGAACGATCAGATGCTGGATTTGGAGTGGGAACCAATGAAACGGGTGAGGCCGTCTATCTGGACTTCACATCAGCATTTATGCGGTACGGACAAGAAGAAGCAAATGTCCATGGATTGAATGATGCCTCTCAAGAGAAAATACGAGAATTGGGTGAACAGGTGGTCGAAGATAAGTATGGCAACCTCTTCCAGATGTATGAGAAAATCACAGCAGATAATCCATACAAAACCCCAATGAAAATTTATCCCGCAGTTCACTACACGATGGGTGGCGTGTGGGTGGATTATAATTTAATGACAACAATTGATGGTTGCTACTGTATCGGAGAGGCCAATTTTTCTGATCATGGGGCCAATCGATTGGGAGCATCAGCTCTTATGCAAGGATTAGCGGATGGCTATTTTGTCCTTCCCTACACGATTGGAGATTATCTTGCAGATGACATCCGAACCGGTTCGATACCTACAGATACGGATGAATTTGCTGAAGCTGAAAAGTCGGTAAAAGATCAAATTGATTTCTTCATTAATAATAAAGGTGAGCATTCAGTAGACCATTTCCACAAGCAGCTTGGGAAAGTCATGTGGAATAAGGTTGGTATGGCTAGAGACACGAAAGGTCTTCAGGATGCAATCAAAGAAATCAAGGAAATTCGTGCGGCTTTTTGGAAGGATGTAAAAGTGCCTGGAGCAGCAGACAGCATGAATCTTGAATTGGAAAAGGCTGGTCGAGTCGCAGACTTCCTTGAGTTAGGAGAATTGTTCGCGAGAGATGCACTCCTCAGAGAAGAATCTTGTGGTGGCCATTTCCGTGAAGAACACAAGTCAGAGGAGGGAGAAGCTGCACGTGATGATAAAAATTTCAAACATGTTTCGGCTTGGGAATATAAAGGTGAACCTGCTGATGCGGTGTTTCACAAGGAAGAATTGGAATACAAAAACATTGAACTTAAAACCAGATCTTATAAATAACTAAGAATCGAGGATTGAGCAACAAGGGATTAGGGGAAATGAAGTCTTATAAAGAGCTTATTGTTTGGCAAAAGTCTATGAAGATGGTTAAAGAAATATACGTTCTAACTTCTCGCTTTCCAGATGAAGAAAAATTTGGCTTGATAAGTCAAATGAGAAGAGCTGTAGTATCCATACCTTCAAATATCGCTGAAGGTTGGGGGTGCTCTACCACCGGTAGTTATATTCAGTTCTTAAGAATTTCTCGGGGATCACTTTACGAGCTAGAAACTCAGCTCGAATTGTCGAAAGACTTGGGTTATATAAAAAATTCAGACGATGTTGAAAACGTCTTTGTAGAGATAAGCAAAATGCTAAACACACTTATGAAAAAACTTGAGAATGCTGGAACTAGCTCCTAGTAACTTGTCGCTAAATCCTAAACTCACTAAATACTAAATATGAATCTTACACTCAAAGTCTGGAGACAAAAAAATAGCCAAGAGAAAGGCCAATTGGAAACCTATCAGGTAAAGAATATTTCTACAGATAGTTCTTTTCTGGAAATGATGGATATACTCAATGAGCAACTCGTCAATGAAGGTAAAGAGCCAGTAGCTTTCGATCATGACTGTCGAGAGGGGATTTGTGGTATGTGCTCACTATTCATCAACGGAGAAGCGCACGGGCCAGGTGAGGAAATCACTACATGCCAGCTTCACATGCGTGAGTTCAAGGACGGAGAAACCATTCACATTGAACCATGGAGAGCGAAAGCCTTTCCTGTGATCAAGGATTTGGTCGTTGATCGTGGAGCATTTGATCGGATTATGTCGGCAGGGGGATTCATTAGCGTGAACACATCTGGAAATACTCAAGATGCAAATGCTATACCGGTACCAAAAGAAGATGCGGATATGGCAATGGATGCAGCGACCTGTATTGGATGTGGAGCCTGTGTGGCTACATGCAAGAATGCATCAGCCATGCTTTTCGTATCTGCAAAAGTTTCTCAATTTGCTTTACTCCCTCAGGGAAAAGTTGAAGCTGCCGAGCGTGCTCAAAATATGGTGAGCCAAATGGACGAAGAAGGATTTGGTAACTGCACCAACACAGGAGCGTGCGAGGTGGAATGCCCCAAAGGAATTTCTATAGAGAATATCGCTCGAATGAATCGAGAGTATTTGAGTAGCAGTTTCAAATAAGCGAGAATTTCTCAATTTCGAAGAAGGGTATGTTCCATTGTACAAGAAACTCTTTCACCCCGAGTTTAAAATTTTATTCGTTATAGGCCTAGTTTGTGCAACCCATGGGATGTTTGGCTATTGGCTGACGCTCATGCCAAACTAGCTGCCAACTACATTGCTGGTTATTACCAACTACCAAGCAACTGTGACATTTCAACTAAAAGCGATATCAATCGAATTAAGGTTCAATTCGTGGACACCCCTCGGCACAACATGGGAGTAGATTTTTATGATCACTCGGCTAGATTAGAAAAGGAGCTACAAGCCAATGCACCCGTATGGAACCAACAAAAAGTGGGATGCGGCCAGAGCCACATCCCACCGTAACATAATTGTACTTCTTAATTTGGAAGATCTATATATTGAATTTTCAAACTTCCTCTCATTGTGTCGGATAGTTGTCCGAAGAAACCTTTCTGTTTTTCTCCCTCCTCTACTATCGGAACGAAATCATAAATCAACACCTTCCCTGAGATATTCGATTGAACAAGTCTGGTATTTGATGCCTTCGAACGATAATCGAATGGATCATGAGAACCTCTTAATTCGAATTCACTCTTATCCTCTCCCCCACCAACTTTTTGAGTTTTTTTGGCCAGTTTACCCAAGCCCCCCATCTTGCTCATCACCTTATTTTTCATGTCCAAAAGAAGCTGAAGATCGGAACTCGTGACATTCACCGAAGCAGTATCCAATTGAGCAGAATTCAACTTTGTGAAATACAAACGCTCCATCGGTACTGATTTATAACTGGCCACACTAACGATGTACTTATTGTCTCCCTTTTCAGCTACAAATCGATACGGAAAATATCCATTGTTATTAAGGATATTAGCAACATTCAAACCCTTTCTTTGGCCGACATATGGTAGATCATCAGGGTCTGTTGTGTTTTTAATAATTGTTATTGTTGGTCGTTCAATTATTCTTTCGATACTTGTGAATTTCCCCTCAATATCAAAGTTCATCAAAGCAAATCCTGAAACCGTGACTGCAATATCAACATCTTTTGATTCTCCGCCTTTTGCTGCAGCCATTTTTGCAGCCATTTTCCCCAATTTGGCACCAGTAGACTTATTCCCAGCCATGTCGGCATCTCCCTTTCTATAGGTCTCACCAATAAGTGTGAAGGATCCATCTGAGTTTACAGCTATATCATGCATGAAAGTCTTCGTTTTTCCTCCCAGTAAGAGTCCAGTACCTTTATCTTTCAATTGAGCTTTAACTTCTTTCCAGTCAGTGAATGAAAATTTAGTCGTACCATCTTTCTCTATTACAGCCGCAAAAAATCCATCTGAATTGGACTCTTGCACCCTTTGGCCATCAAAAAACATACCTCCAGTCATTACTTTTCCATCACCCCCGTTTCTAATAAAGGTCGCATATCCAGATGCCTTTTCACCCGGTTTCTGTACTCGTTGCTTGAAAATCTGTTCACCGGAGTTCACATCAAATGATGCCACATGGTATTCGAAATAATCCGAGAAATCAGGAGTAATAAATTCTAGAACACTCAACCGGTCTCCGTCAATAAAAAAGTCGGTAGGATACAATTTTTTCTTATCTGGAATTTGCTCCTTAGTGTACTGCACTTCTAGCTTACTATTATACCTACTAATGCTGTAACCAACTTTCTTCTCTTTGATAAAGTTGATTACCATAAAATCCCCGTCACCAACTGGCAAAATTGACGCTGGCTTTGAAAGCAATCTTCTCTTTACTTTTTCAAGGGTTTGCTCAGCAACTACATTTCCTTCTTTGTCAACGATTGTCAATTTTCTGACTGCCTCTCTCAGATTACTATTTATTACCATGAAATTCCCTCCGTTGAAGGCCACATCCTCAACTTGACCACCTGCTCTTGTTGTGATCCAAATGTCACCTGTAATGTTCAGGTCATTATCCATCATAATTATACGAACTTTGGCACTTCCTTTTTTCATACCATCTGTCCATTGGGTGGCAAACTGAAGATAATATCCCTCATCACCGATTCTGCGTAACCCGTCAAATCCATCTCGTGTTGCGTCTTCAATCTGCACAGATTGCGCATAAAGATTATTTCCAAAAACGAAGCTGAGACCGAGAAATATCAGAACAAACTGATTCCTGTAGTTGTTAAAAGTTTTCATAGCATTGTTAAGTTAAGATGAGCGATTAAGTTCGATCATAATTGGCACTATTCCAAAGGAACCATTAAAGACTTATCATTAAGACATTTCCATCTTATAGTCACTTTTGGCAAACAGGCAATGTATCATCAAACAATACATTGCCCAATTATTCATCTGCTAGTTCATGCCCCAGTCCTTTCAATATTTCCGTGTCCAAGGCATACGAAACATCTATGAAATAGATATGGTTTAAAATTAGATTTTCAGTCCGATAGTTATCGATTCAGAATACCTATGTACTTGGTCCAAGGGCCAACCTCCCCCTTGTATTGTTTCGCCAAAACTCGGCTGACCTGAGCGATGTGTCCGAGATCATGGGTCACCTAGGTTGATAGGAGTTGCTTTAAAGTCACTTCGCCGAATTCTGGGTGAATGCCGGTTTTATCAAAGTCTATTTCAGTGATAACTATACCTGATAGTTCTTTCAAGTTGTTGGAACGCAATTTCTTAAATTCTGCAAGCAACTCTTGAAGATTTTTTCCCATGCCCTCTTCAAATTGAGCAAACCTATCAAAAACTTTGAAGTGCTTATCTTCTTCATATAAAATGACCTTTACTCTAGCCATCCAGTCTGTCTTCTCCCCGTGAATAAGGTGACTTACTACATCGAAGGCACTCCACGTCTCCGCCTCCTTCATTTTGGTTAGTCCAGCCGTCAGAGAACCCTGATAGCATTTCCAGTAGTACTTTTGGTGTTCGCTCTAGAATTGAAATACCCTCTGGAAGGGAAAATTCCATAGGCTAGCTGGTTAGATTCTGCTTCAGAGCTCGATCAATATCTTCAGGTGTATCAATTCCTGTGGACTCGTAATGCGTCTTAGCTACCTTGATCTTATACCCATTTTCCAACCATCGAAGTTGTTCAAGGTTCTCAGCTAACTCGAGTGAACTAGAAGTCAAATTGACAATCTCCTTCAACACATCTGAGCGATAAGCATAGATACCAATATGTTTGTAAAAATCGTGATGCTTCATCCAATCACTGCGCACGTGATCCCTGACAAAGGGAATACAACTTCGGCTGAAGTAAAACGCTTCATCCTTCTTGTCAAAAGTCACCTTCATTACATTCGGATTATCCAATAATGAATCATCTTGTATTTTTTTAACCAAGGTGCCTAATTGAGTTTCCCCATTTAGAATACTTGCGAGACCATCAATCTGCTCAGGGTGGATAAATGGTTCATCACCTTGTATATTGATATAGAACTGAGCTGGATATTCAATTGCCACTTCACCGCAACGTTCAGTTCCATTTTGATGAGACTCACTTGTCATCATTACTTTTCCTCCAAAGCCAATTACACAATCCTCAATTCGCTGGTCATCAGTAGCCACTACCACCTGATCCAATGATTTGGCCTTAGATGCCTGCTCATACACACGCTGAATCATTGGTTTGCCTCCAATATCTACAAGTGGCTTACCAGGAGACCGGCTGGATCTGTAGCGCGAAGGAATGATTCCAATTATTTTCATTTATATTTTCTTCACCTTTAATGACGTACCCTCATCGGATATTACTTCTATAGATTCATTCACACCAATATAATTTCCCCTAGTATATGCATCATATATCTGATCTTCGATAATAATCTTTCCGCTAGGACGAAGGATTGTGTAAGAAGTGCCTTGTTTACCAACCATGTGCTCTTTTTTATAAACACTAGATGTAAAACCTTCTTCTTTCACCTGTGTATCAACTAAGGCGATCCGTTGAAATACTTTGGAATTTGTAATACGGATACCCAAAATAAACAGCAAAGCCACCGCTCCAAGGATGGCTGTAAATGTGGTGATAATTGCCACAAATGCGTCCGCAGAGTTCACGAATGAAAAGTCAAACATGTTGTTATTCAACATTATCAAAATTAGTGAACTCACCGTGGCACCTATTCCTAATACACCTGCAACACCAAATCCCGGAATTATGAATATCTCCACCGCTATTAAAATTATTCCTATCACCAACAAAGCGACTTCCCAGTTTTCCGCCAATCCATTCATGTAATGAGGAACCAAATACAAAACAAGTCCAAGGATAGCCGCACCTAGCGGGAAACCTACACCAGGTGTTTGAAGCTCAAACCAAATGCCTCCCATAATCATCATGATCAAAATCCCACTCACAAATGGATTTAAAAAAAAGGCAATGATGCTTTCAGACGCTCCCAAGTCATAAGCAATAAGTTCATACTCCTCTACTCCTGAGCGTTTCATGATGTCATCGATTCCTTCTACCTGAGCTTCGCAAAAGCCATGTTTAATGGCCTCAGACACTGAGAAGGTTATAACCTTACCTTCTGTGGCGATGCTGTCCACATCAATATCCTCATCCACCATACCCTCAGCGATCTTTGGATCTCTTCCTGTGGCTTCAGCTGTTGAACGCATGATAGAACGCATGTACGATTGATATTTGTCAGGAGCCGCTTCTCCATCTCCTGTCACAACAGTTGCTGCACCAATACTCGAACCCTTGGCCATGTAAATACTATCCGTTGCAATCGAAATTAACGCTCCTGCTGAAGCAGCATCTTTATTGATGTAGGTATAAACGGGGATGGTAAATTCAAGAAGTCGAGTGCGTATATCGTCTGCGTCTGTAAGAGCTCCTCCATAAGTATCCAATTCCAAAATGACATAATCAACACCGAGATCTTCGGCTTTTTCTAAGCCCAACTCCGTGTACCGATTAGTACGGGGGTCAATGACATCATCAACGAGCATATGAAATACTTTTGGTAGCTCTTCTTCTTGACCAGCCACAACTATCGCCAGCAACATGGTGATAAAATATAGTTTGAGTCTCTTAATCGTCTCCATTTTTCTTATTCCTATTTTTCCAAAATTAACCAGCTTGGCCATTCTTATTACAAAATTTTGCGTTTATCAATTATCTGGAGTTCTCTTCAATTCTTCAATTGATTCAAAAGGTCTATGTGAGCTCATTATTCTTTGATATTATTTGACAATTGATGAGAGCTTTGAACGGAAACTTCTAGATTTAAAAAATGTATTGGAATTTCTTAGTAAAATTCATGACAAGAAAATGGCGAATTTTGCTTGCCGGATGCTTTACTGCCTTTCAGTACTGATTGATTTTTATTAGATAATGGACCAAAATAAACATCTATGAGATTAAACTGGATAATTGTTTTGCTACTAGCATGGGCGCTCGGGTGGAGCGCAGAATATGATTCTTTGAGAACCGAGCAACGAAATGATCAATGGGTTGTGATTCATCAAGTGGATCTGGGAGAGACTTTGTACGCAATTAGCCGTAGATACAAAGCCGATCTTTTAAAAATCGTTGAGTTAAACAATATCAAAAGCAACAACATTAGGAGTGGGCAAATTCTCGAAATTCCAATCAAAGTGACAGAACCTATAAATGTCATCTCTCAGGATAAATCAACAAAAGAGACAAGAATCCATGTGGTCTCCGAAGGCGAGACTCTCTTTGCAATTGGGCGTAAATATGGTGTAAAGGCGAGTGAAATAACCTCTTTGAATAATCTTACGAGTGAATCTCTCAGCATTGGTCAAGAACTGTCAATTGGGAAATCATCGGAGATACCAAAAGAAATAAAAAAACCGCTCCTTCCTTTCACGAGAGCGCTCATGCACTATGTCCAGTCTGGTGAAAACCTACAGCAAATAGCTCAAAAAAGGAACGTCAGTATCGACAGTCTCCAAAGGTGGAATAATCTCCGAAATAACAATATTAATATTGGTCAGATTCTCTGGTATCGAACCTATGCTGGAATCGGTGAATCAGTAGTATCTAGCGAGGTGTACGGAAAGCATATAACTGAAGGGATTGCAATGCAAATTGAAGATATGGAAAATACGGATAAATATCTCGCTCTCCATAAAGAGCTTCCAACGGGTACTCTTTTAGAAATTAGAAATTTAATGAACAATAAGAAAGTGTACGTTCGCGTTGTTGGACAGCTACCGTCTACTGGTGTTAATAAAGATATCCTCATAAGACTCACACCGATTTCATTCAAACGACTAGGTATTCTTGATGCCCGTGCCAGAGTCGAGCTGACCTACTATGACGAATAGCGAGATTTGGGACTTTTTTTAGATCCACTTGATCCGGTCAAATACGAGTTCGTCCTATTCGGTCTTGGAGTCAGCGGGAGAATCAGATGACGTTTCTATTTCAGCATCCAAATTTTCTCCAATCGATTCGTTTAGATTATCGATTAATCCTTGAAAAGAGCTCATTAGCTTAGTGACAGCTGTCTTTCGATCAGGGTTTTTACCAAAGACTAGCTCCTTTTCGCTTGGGGATAGCAACACCTCAAGACCATCAGCCTCAGCCAGAAGAGATTTAAAATAGTCAAAAACCCCTGGCAAAAAACTCAATGGCCGTTTATCGTCCTGAACAAGGATGTTATCCTCAATCCTATAACATAGCCCAGCAATTTCATACGCATCAAGCAAAATAGAATCATCCGTGCATATAGACCTCAGAAGCCTGACAAGTTTTTTGTATGCACCATTTGTTGCAATGTCTTTGGCATTTACTCTAGCCATATTTAAAAAAGGCAAATACTTCTTTCTTGTCTTATCCTTGAAATTATATACAACAATCGCATGATATATTTCGCTCTTGGTCTTAGCATACTGAGGATTGTTTATCCACGAACATGGGATAATATTAATCTTACAGACGGGCTTTTCTGTGATCAACCGTATGCGTACTCCATCTCCGTAATCGGTACTTTGAAGCTTAAGTTTTGACGTATTGTCACGAATGGTTTGACCAAGAGAATATACCTCTTTGTGACTAGCCGTATCTTCCAGAATACACAATATGTCCAACTCTCCATAAATCCGAATATGTGTATCTGTTCGTAGAGCCCCCTGATAACGAAGCGCTGAATTAATTCCAATGTTGCCTAATTCCTTTCCTACGGATTCGATTATTTTTCTTGAATTTGCATATACCTTGTATGCATACGAAGAGTCAATTTCAATCATGCTTTCAAGAGCATACCTCACAGATTTTGTCAAATCTTCATTATAAAATGAAGTAGAGAGGACATGATCTCTGATCGCTTCATCAAAGCGTCTTCGCTTTATATTGTCTAGCAATAAGCCATAATCTTGCAGCATAGGCGGAAAAATACAAAATTTTTATCGAAAACGCTGATTCTAAGCTTGTCTAACCTTTATTAATACAAAAAAACCCTCTATCCAGAAACATCGCAATAGAGGTCTTAATGTATTTCAATAAGGTATATGGGCTTATCTATGCAGGTCACCCAGCTGCTGCTCCAATACCAATCAGTGCTGCAATGGCTCCAGCTAAAAGAATCATTAAAAGCAACCCTGCAAGGCTAATTACCAACCTGCGATAGCCAGCCCTTTACCCTTACCATCAGCATTCTTAGCTCGTGAAATTCCAACTGCACTAAAAACAAGACCTAGAGTCCAAGTAATCCATCCGATAATCGGAATCCATCCGATAAAAAGTGTGACCAATGCAAGCACAAAGCCAGCGGTAGCCATTCCATTAGATTTTTGTTCCATTTTCTTCCTTGATTAATTCAATAGATCCCTCAAGTAACCAATAAATAATGAATTTCACAATTAGCAAATGATAACTTATCCAAACAAGTTGGTGTTAGTTGATTTTCAAATTGTATAATTTCAAAATGTCCCCCCCTCGTCCGAGCATGTAAAAAAACGATCCTAGTTCAAGCGTCTCGCAGATGTTCGCAACCACAAGTTTCAATCTCATTTTTTTTAATACTTCTACCATCAATAAATAATTGCTTTTGGTGTTAATAATTTGCTTATTGAGGAACTCACTTATCAAGTTGAGAGCCCCAGATATAGCTTTTGTACTCCAAAACGCCTTTGGAGGCTGCTTGAATTTGATGAGTTTTTTACAGGTTGTAAACTAAGGCAGACATTTGCCAGCATTTATTGGCATTGGTCAATCCTTTTTTGTTTACCTTTTTGCTCCCAGTCTAGTTTATTGTTTAACCAATCTTCGGCAGACCCTAATTATTCATGAAGTTCATGTTTCCAATAAAATAACAGTAGAACCATAAAGTATAATTTTTCTGACTGAATAGGTTAAACTTTCTACTCCTTCAGCAACTCATCAATCGAATCATACGCTACAAAATGATAATTGGGTCGCGCCTTAACGTATATCGCTTTTGCCATTTGTTTACCCTCATCTGTCAATATCATGGCTCGATACAACGGCATCAGGAACTTTCTTCGCCCCGTACTAATTAGGAATTCTTCCAATCGGTCATAAGCAGGTTCGTACTGATGTTTGATTGACTGCTCCAACCATGCAGTCAGCACCTCAGAGTTTCCACTTTTTGTAAAGCCGAATGCCTGATCCAGTTCGGTCATCTTTTGCAGTGACAGATCTTCAGGAATAGCACGTACGAAATGTAGCCATTCATGAGAAGACCAATTATCATTGGTCAATTCTGAGGCTGGAGTACCGCTCATGAAAGCATCCATTTGGTCTCCAACCAGACTAAATTTGTTGGAACTTGGTTGAGGGGCATCTGCTGGCAGACCGGGTCCATATATCCACGCTTCGATTTTTTCTCTATCCATACTCAGCTCATTTTTTCTATACAAATCCTCAAGCTGAAGGACGAACTCTTCTGTGGTCATGACCTTAAAGGCATTGGAGGTGAAATACTCTTTTAAGAATGCATCAAACTTCTCTCTTCCCACCAATTCCTCCTGACCTCTTAAGAATAGATATCCCTTGTCATAGGCAATTGATGTCATGCCATCATCGGGATTTCGTCCAGTCAGATCTAGTTTCAAATGGGTGTCAACAGCCTCACCTTTAGCAGTCATTTCTGCTATCTCTTCCTTCAAATCTTGATTCGAAAGAGAAGCGAGCATTTCTGAATAGTCTCTGCCGTACACTTCCTCCATGATCCTCTGTTCGAAATAGACCGTGAATCCTTCGTTGAGCCAGAAATCATCCCAGGTAGCATTGGTCACCAGATTTCCAGACCAGGAATGTGCCAATTCATGAGCAACCAGAGAGGTTAGCGATTTGTCTCCGGCAAGTATAGTTGGCGTGGCAAATGTCAGTCTGGGGTTTTCCATTCCTCCAAAAGGAAAACTTGGAGGCAATACGATCAGGTCATATCTATCCCATTGGTACGGGCCGTAAAGTCCCTCAGCCGCTACGATCATGTCTTCCAGATCCTCGAATTCAAAAGCAGCCGCCTCAATGACTGATGGTTCGGCATACACACCTGCTCTATCTCCTATTGAGCGAAATTCAAGATCGCCGACAGATAATGCCAGCAAATATGCAGGAATCGGTTGCTCCATTTTGAAAGTATAAACGCCATCTGCGCTTTTTTCAGTTGGGTTTTCAGCACTCATCAGCGCGAGTAGATTCGACGGCACTTTCACTTTAGCACTATATGTAAAGCGAATACCCGGTGAATCCTGAATGGGTACCCAGCTTCTAGCCAATATCGCCTGTGATTGGGTAAATAGAAAAGGCGCTTTTTTATCTGCAGTCTGTGTTGGGTTCAACCATTGGACGGCTTCCGCGGTTGGAGAAGTAGTGTATAGAATAGAGACACTTTCAGTATCTGGTGCAATGTCAATAGTCAACGAGCGACCTAGGTTAGCATCTTCCTTTCCGAGCTTGAAGGTAGTTTCTTGTCCATCTGCAAGGGTGACTTTTTCGATAGTCAGTGCTTTAGTGTCCAATATTAGCTGTGTAGCTTCAGAACTATTCGCAAGGCTCAAAGTAGCAGTAGCGCGAATGGTGTTGCTTTCAAAATTCAATTCAGCATCCCAATCCAAGTGTGTTACTTTTGATTGACTGGGATCAGCATAGCTATGTGCGTCTATAGCCTTTTTGGGTTCTACTTCCTCTTTCATTTCTTTAGTTGAGTTATTGCATGCCCAAACAAAAGGTAGGAGCGCAAGTATATATTTTGTTTTCATGTTTGATAGATTAATAATAAGGTCTCGTGATTCTCAATTGGACGGCCAAAATAATGGATTTGGATGAGAATTTGGCTCAGGTTGTGATAGATGGTCTGTTACGGCTTCAACTAGTTGGGTGGTTGTTGAAACATTTCAGCAGATCCCTGTTAGCATATGGATCGATAACCCCGACCATTGCTTCACTACAAACTGAACAGAAAAGTCAATCGAAAACTCAAAATAATGGCTGGGCGACTTGTCTGAGAACTGGAACGAAAAATGCCCCCGTGACTATGACCCAAACGAATTTGAACTTATCCTTGTTCAAGCAAGTTCTTGCCCAAAAGAAAAGCACAACCAAAAAGATCTACAGCATGCACGAAGCTCACGTAATGTGTATTAGCTAGGGGAAAGCACACAAAAAGTATGAGTTTGGATGTTAGACAAGCAGTGTTGGATCGAATTAAAAAATAATGGACTAAGCCATTGAATCTAACTTTTCCAACATTGTCACATAATTCATTCTTTCTTTTAAAGCCTCATTTGGATGAAAAATACTCATCCATTTCCATCTTCATATCCGCCTCGCTCATGTAGTCAGGTGATAGCGATTTCTTTTCGGGAAAATTCTCCATGTGCAGCGTTTGTGTAGGGAAGGCGAAATTGACGCCTAGTTTTTCTGCAAGCTTCATGATTTCCATCAGCACTTCGTGCCGAGCTTCCAGTTCCTTTCCCCAAGTGGGTACCTCGAAGAAGATATAAAACATCACATCCAGAGACGAGGCTGCCATGTCATTGAAGTACACGTGATAGTTATCCTTAAGCGTATACGGATGATTATCGACGATTCTTCGTAAGCCTTCGATGTACGTTTGAATCAACGATGGAGGCGTATCGTAAGTCAAAGATATTTTGGTGAAAAATCGACGATATTTCCTGAGCCCGTGATTATCAATTGTGCTGTCAGCAAGCTTTCCATTAGGAATGTAAACAAGCGAATTGGCAAATGTGCGAATCCTTGATGAGCGAAAACCTACTTCTTCCACAGTTCCGTCAGCTCCATCGGTCGTTACCCAATCACCTATCTGAAACGGCTTATCGATGAATATCATTAATGAACCAAAAAAGTTCTTGATTGTATCCTGAGCGGCCAAAGCAAAGGCCAAACCTCCAATAGAAAGACCAGTCAGAAGAGGTAGAATTGGAACGTTGAGATTTTGTAAAATGAACAACGTACCAATGACTACTACGAATGTTTTGAGCGTCTTTCGAATTAATGGCACTAACTGATCGTCCAGCGTACTTTCAGTTCTTCCTGCAAGTTTAGCCAGGTAATGTGTGAAGATATTTACAAATCTGAACGCGATGATCGTTCCTATAAATGGTAGTAGAATTCGAAGTGTTAATATCACATACTGGGAATAGTCTGGTGGCAATTGCAACACCGGAACGAAAAGAACCAACAGGATGATAATTATGAAAAAGCTCATTGGCCGTGCGACCGGGACCAGAAACTTGTGTGATGTCTCACTAAAACCAGACGCAATAAGAATTTTACGAAGGACCCTTTCTGAAAGGAATGTAAAAGCCCGATAAATAATAGCACTGAGCAGTGCCAAAATCAGAATGGCAATGTATTGAAACAGATACAACCCGAGAATTTTCGTTGATCCTAGCTTGGGTAAATATTGAAGCAATGCTCCAGTACCAAAGCGAAAGGTGTTTTCATGAGCAATGTCAATTGCCGGCATAGATGCGTCTGCATAGACCCAATCATTGGAATTTTCGCTTCTCCGAAGATAGATATCCGGGTATTCCTCTGTTATAACATACTTATGCTTGTTGATAATGGAATCATAATAGTTCACTTTTTTAGGAACTTCATCCATGTAAATAAACAGGCCATTTCCATCTAAAACCTGCTTCAACTTTATGGCAAGATCTTTAGCTCTATCTAATCCTCTTCTTTCTGGTTGGAATGATTGGGCTGCCAACGAATCGTTGTAGGTATCTGGTTGCAAATAGTACAAATGCGTCCAAATGGATTTGTAAGGAGAACTTAAATCAACGGAATCCAATTCTTGGGCAGTAGCCGAAGAAACAACTATAATAAGTAGAAAGAAATAAAGCTTTTTCATCATGTCAGAATTTATCTAATCACTCACAAAGTTAAGGCTACAAAAGATACCTTTGGCGGCTTTGGAAATCACTTTTAATTTATTGCTTTCAAAAACGAATAGAATGGGCAAGATGCAGGGCATAATATTTTGTAATATCCGATGCTATTTTATAAATAATTTAACGTAGCAAATTGTTCAATATCTTTGTTCCCTTTGGGTTTTAATAGTTTTCTCCATACTGCTTCAAAATTTATCATACTATCCCGATAGCACTTCAAAATTTTTCCTTGGATGAAAAAAACTATTAAAATTTTGATGCGAATTAATTAACAGAGATTCCCCTTAATCTGAGAATATGAGTAACCCTCTTTTGATGCCGTTTAGTACACCGTTTGAGGTGCCCCCTTTTGGGGAAATTCAGAACGAGCATTATTTACCAGCGATACAACAGTCTATAGATATGGCCAGAGCAGAGATTCTGGGAATTGCTAATGCAACTGAACCAGCAACTTTTGAAAACACAATTGAGGCATTAGAAAAATCCGGTGAAGTGATGGGGAGAGCCACCTCCATACTTTTCAATCTGAATTCGGCAGAGACCAGTGAGGAAATGCAGAAGATTACTCAGGAGGCATCCCCGATTCTCACGGCCTTTAACAACGAGATCCAGCAGAATGCAAGATTGTTTGCAAGAATCAAGGCTGTATATGATGTGATGGATTCTTTGGGTCTGAATGCCGAGCAATCTATGCTACTTGAGAAGACCTACAAAGGTTTTATCAGAAGTGGGGCAGGATTGAATGATGGGGACAAGAAGCGATTCAAGGAGGTGGCCATGGAGCTGTCGACACTTGGGCTCAAGTTCGGTGAGAATGTATTAGCAGAAACCAATGAGTACGAATTGGTCATTGAGGATGAGAATGATTTGAAAGGTTTGCCAGGTGACCTAACACAACGAGCTGCCATGCTAGCTGCTGAAAAGGGGAAGCTAGGGCAATGGATATTCACGCTTCAGGCACCAAGCTATATTCCATTTATGGAGTACGCCGACAATCGTGCACTTAGGGAGAAGATGTTCCGAGCGTATATGTCTAAAGCACTGAAAGATGGAGATAGAGATAATAAAGAGATTGTGAAGAAACTGGTCACGCTTAGAAAGGAGCTCGCTGGTCTACTTGGGTACAACACATATGCAGATTTTGTGTTGGAGGAGCGCATGGCGATGCGGCCTGCAAATGTCAAAGATTTCCTTCAGGACTTACTAGAAAAAGCCAAACACAAAGCTGAAGATGAGGTGGAGGAAATCAAAGCGTACATGAAAGAACTAGGCGTAGAGCATGAGCTGCAAAGATGGGACTGGGGCTATTATTCTGAGAAGCTGAGAAAGAAAAAATATGATCTCGATGATGAACTGACTAAGCCCTATTTTCAATTAGAAAAAGTAATAGACGGAGTTTTTCAAACCGCCGAGAAATTGTATGGAATTTCTTTCAAAGAGAACTCAAATATTCCTGTATATCATGAAGAGGTGAAAGCCTACGAAGTGACTGATGAGGCAGGAGAGAAAATGGCCATTTTTTGGGCAGATTTCTTTCCTAGAAAAGGCAAGAGAGGTGGAGCCTGGATGACTTCATTTCGAGATCAAGAGAACCCAGATGGCAAGCGCGTAATTCCTCAAGTAAGTATCGTTTGCAATTTCACACCGTCTTCGGCTGATCAGCCATCGCTTTTGAAATTTGATGAGGTGCTAACCCTTTTTCATGAGTTCGGTCATGCGCTTCATGGAATGTTAGCCAATACCAGATACGGAAGTCTCTCAGGTACGAGTGTTTACTGGGATTTTGTAGAACTGCCTTCTCAGATATTTGAGAACTGGTGCTACGAAAAGGAATGTCTGGATCTTTTCGCGAAGCATTATGAAACAGGTGAGAGCATACCAGAGGAATATATTGATCGGATTAGAAAGGCATCAACCTATCACGAGGCGTATGCAACGATGCGCCAGTTGAGTTTTGGATTTTTAGATATGGCTTTTCATGACAGAGAGAATGCTGATATTGATGTGGTGGATTTAGAACGTGAGGCATTGGCACCAATCGATCTTTTCCCTAAAATTGAGGGCACCAATATGAGCGTGCAGTTTAGTCACATATTTGCCGGAGGATATGCAGCAGGATATTACAGCTACAAATGGGCAGAGGTACTGGATGCAGATGCATTTGCTTTGTTCAAGGAACGAGGGGTATTCGATAAAGAGACAGCCAATTCTTTTAAAGAGAACATCCTATCTAGAGGAGGCACAGAACCACCAATGGAATTATACAAACGATTCAGAGGACAGGAGCCAACTGTAGATGCTTTGCTGGAGAGAGCGGGATTGTCTTGATTTGGAAACGTGCTGATTTGGAGATGCACAGCAAAGAGAGTAGAAGCGAATTGACATCAAGTACCTCGGAGCAAGCCTGTCTGTCAACAAAGGCAGGCTCACGAGGTATGAATGTGGAAAAATATTTCTTCAATCGATGCAAGCATCGGGGAACCTGCCTACCGCAGGCAGGTAAAACCCACTGGTGGATTTAAGGAAAGAAGGAAGGATTTCTGAATTTTGTTTCAAATTTAACTTTGCCTATTGTGGATTGGTTACTGCCAACTTTTATGGATTATAAACACGAACATCCTGCAGATGAATAATTGCAATGACTAGAAGACACAACTTGAGCATTGTTGCCATCTTCCGAAACGAGCACAAATACCTGGTGGAATGGTTGGAATATCACATAAAGGTGGGTGTAGATCATTTCTATCTATATGACAATGGCGGTGATCATCGAGATTTGTTGGAGCCATATATGGATCATATCACTTATACTTTATGGACGGACGATATAGCCGAAAAGCATATTGGGGAAACCGATCATTCCAGACAAACTATGGCTTACATGGAATGCGTGAATGTATATGGACAGCAAACAGACTGGCTACAATTGATTGATCTTGATGAATATCTGGTACCGATGGACAATAATGATATTAGAGTAAGTTTAAAAAAATATGAAAAGGAGAAACTAGGCAAGCTGAGAATTCCTCGTTTCAATTTTGGAAATAATGGACACTGGAAATTACCATTAAGCAGTAGCATTGACTCATACAAGCGTCGGGAAAGAAAGAGTTCACATTATAAAGACATGGGAAAACCTGAGGCTATCAAGAGAGTGAATGGACCTCATTCGTTCAGAGCGAAAGGGAATATGGAGATCCCAGATAATCTCAGAATATATCATCATTACACTCGCTCATTGAACGAATGGATGAAGAGGGCTAAAACGGGAGGAGGGCAAGCCGGGAAGGGTTTTAGAGTATTGCTTGGTAAGAATAAAATCTTGGCCTACATGACATTTCTTTTTCTGAACATAAAATCAAGTCACGTGATGATTACTTTGCTGTCTTTTAATATAATCTTGGCAGTATTGAATGCGCATGATTATTTGTATTTACTCAATTTGCCATTGATTGGTTTAGAAATATTTTCATTCACTAAAGGGCAGAATGAAGTGAAAGACAAACGATTGATGGAGTTGATGGGTTGATGGAGTTTAGGTTGAAATTTTGTTTTTAAAACTTCAGAATGAATTTCAAATTGTTCTGGATATTTTGCCCCAGTCAACTGAAAAATCACTCCTTCAACACCATATCAATACACATCACGGCAGCTAAGATCAGTAAACGGATCGGGTGATCGTTCGGCACGCTCTTGTCAATACTGAGCATGTAATTGTCAGCGGATGTGAAAAGTTCTTTGCCAAGTCCAGCCCATTTTTTACTCACATGCGCAAGTTCAGTGTCTTCTTTCATGAACTTGAAATCCCAGCTTGTCCACTTGCCTTTCAGTTTACACATGATCTCATCGTTTGGGCTGAGTACGTTGAATTTTCCACCTATAGAAAAGAACTGTTGTTTGAATCGACCAATTAATTGATCCTTATCGTCGAAGACTTCCACATTGGATAAAAAAATCGAAACACCTCTTTTTATTGTTACCACTTTCTCACCAGAAGGTGTTTTGATTTCCACTTCGAAGGGTGTCATTCGTTTGTAGTCGGTAAACCGAAGCATCTTAGTGAAGAAACCAAGTTTTTCCTCACGGCATTCCATGAGCATTTCTTGACTTTCAGGATCTAGAATATCGTAGTTGTTGGCAGCCTTGAACATACCAACATGTTCCTTAATAAAAAAGAGATTTCTATTTGCTATTGGGTTCATTTCTTTGAGTATCTGGAGTTTGGAGTACTTGGTGTGACTAAAGTACTTTAGTTCACTCCCAACAATAGTTACTTTAAGTACTTCTTTTCACTTCACCCAAGAGTCAGCATTTGGGGCGGGCATGTAGAATCCAAACGGATCTTCATCGAAGTGCGACGAATACCAGGGCTTTTGTGTAATAGTCCGGAGATTCTCGATTTTTATATCCCGTGGGTCAGCATGGCCAAGAACTTTGGTCAGCTCCAGCATGTCATGATGGAAGCCCTCCAGATACTTGTGTATCCGAGTAGATTTCTCTGGGATGTTAATGCCATGCATGCGCCATTTGTTGTTGGTAGTGATGCCAGTGGGGCATTCATTGGTATGACACTTGAGCGCCTGAATACAACCGATAGAAAGCATAGCCGCCCGTGCCGTTTCAATCGTATCAGCTCCTGCACCGAAGGCAAGAGCTGCGTGCGCAGGTGTAAATATGCGACCAGAAGCACTGATTGTCACCTTGTCTCTAATGCCTGCTTTTACAAGAGATCGGTGAAGGTATGCCACCGTTTCTACTGCATTTCCATAACCAACATAGTTTACGAATAGATTGGGGCCTGCGCCTGTTCCACCATCAGCTCCATCCAATTGGATCATATCAGGGCCTTCGCCGGTGGCTTTCATCGCATCTACCAGTAAATCGATTTCTGACAATTTCCCAATACACATTTTAATGCCCACTGGAAGACCACCTAAGGTTCGTAATTCTTTACAGAAGTCCATGAGTTTCATCACGGCTCCTTTGGATGTGGTATCATAAAGCTCTGCATGTTGGGAGGGACTAATTACTGTTTTCCCTATTGCTACTTTCCGAACATCAGCAATTTCTGCAGTCACTTTACTACCGGGTAAATGTCCTCCAATTCCGGGCTTGGCCCCTTGCGAAATTTTCAATTGAACCATACCTATGTTTTCAAACTCCTTTAATGTTTCTTTGAACAAACCAGAATCCAGTACCCGTGTTGGCTCGCCATTTGGTAAGGTGGCTTCTTTCCCCGTTCCGAATTTCCCAGTGCCAAGTTGCCAAACCACATCATTTCCAGCCACAGCATGCGGGCCACAACCACCCTCCCCTGTATTGACAAATGCCACATCTTTTGCCCCAAGACTCAAGCACTCTGCAGACCTGTAGTTAAGAGCGCCATAGCTCATGGCAGAAATATTGACAGTGTTTTTGATCTTAAATGGTTTGATATTCTCCCGATGCTCACCAACCATCACTCCATAGGTCGGCTCGGACGTCACTCCGAAATTACTATGGAGAAGGCGCGTGCTTGCGGTATTCTCAGGATCATAAATATCTAATTCAGTACCGAAACTGGTCAATGATTTTACTCCCTTTGCTTTTTGGTATATATAATCACGAACGATCTTTGGCATGGGTCTACCATTGGTGTTTGTTTCGTTGAAGTATTGTAGATACTTGTCCCTAAAAACGTTTTCAAAAACGTACCTCAATCGGCCAATTGGTCCGTAAATCCTCGTAATGGTGTGATCATCTTGAATGAAGGTATCCCGAATACCTAAGAGAATTAATGCACCACTTAGCGCACTCGCGCCATACTCCCAACCTAAAAGTATCCAAGCGGGGACAGTGGCAAGAGCAAAAAGATAAGCGAGATATTCGACGGGTCGCTGAAATGGCGGAATGTATCCTGGAGGAGTGAGGGTGTTTTCTTTGCCTTTATTCTCGTAATGTTTTAATATTCTCGTGGTGATATTTGAGATTTTGTAAGCCATAGGTTAGTCAGATTTTGCAATGAGCAAACTACTAAATAATATGGATAGGGAAAATAGAGAAGAAGTTCAGGCTATTAATTTGAATTCAAATACCTTCCAAAAACTCTTTCACGCCCTTCCAGTAGCCCTCATTGTCTGAGAATTTTCCCCACAAGGCACGGGAACCATGATTACCAGAAGTTGCGGGTACGTAGAAACCCTTGGTACTAGTTTGTATTACTTCATGAATCTTCCACCAGTTGCTTTTCTCACTTTTTGCAGAGGTGATGAACGATGGGCATGTAATATTCTTAGCACTACTATGAATGAAACCCTCAGGCTTGAAGTATTCGCCTGGCGCGAATGCAAGTACTGCATCCACGTCGTTTGGATTATCTCCGGCATATTTCAATACTAGAGCTGAAGAGTATGAACTCCCCCAAATGATGAGCCGCTCACTCTTGAATGATTGTTTCACATATTTCACCACCGCTTCGATATCAGGGAAAGCATCCCAATAACTAGTCTTCTTACCAGCTTTTTTCGCCCTTGATGCTGTCTGATTTGAAATGCCATTTATCTTGCCTTCGGAGCGTAGATCCACTGCCAGGCAGTTGTAGCCTAATTCGTTGAGTTTTGGGGCTATTTCCAAGTACTCACCCCGGCTCCATCCTGCTTGATGAAATAAAATTATGAAAGGTGCAGCATCAGAATGCTTCTGATACAAATCAGCTGTTATTTCGAGCCCGTCTACTGCCGTTATTGTGATGGTTTCTTGTGCCAAAATGAATTGGCAAGATGTTAATAGCGTAGTTGCAAGCAGATATTTCATTTTGGATTCTCGATTGAAGAAAAAACTTTGATTGCGGAAGTTGATTTTACGACTTCAGCATGATTATGTTATCTCAATACGAATCTCTGATATCTTCCAACAACTGCTGCATGGCTTCAGATTGAAATTAAAAGAAATAAGAGATGTTATTGATATATTAAGAAACTTACAGATTTTGGGTGATGCAAAAGACTTAACTGCATTT
>JAAEPI010000322.1 GCA_024232835.1 Cytophagales bacterium | reverse complement strand
GTTGAGCCATGTTCAAAAATACTACGAACCATAGTAAGGTATAATGCTCTCTTCTTCTTTTGGTTTTTGACAAAATGACAAGTGCGGCGTAAGAGGTTAAACCGTTGAGTGGCTGTGGCTAAAAGTGTAGAGGTCTGAAAATCCCAGTGAAGACATTCATGAACATGGATACCAAGATCTTTTTCAATTTCAGAGAAATCAAGATTTACTTCTCCTAGAGTGTATGAGAATGGGTAGTTGAAAAATGGGAGCACACTTAGTGACTTGTCCTTATGTGCTACACAGACAACTTTACATTTGGTAGGATGGAATCTCATTAAGTTAGAGGAGGCCCAATTATTTAGTGCTTCAATATCAGAGTTCAGAATTTCAGAATCAGATGGACCAGAAATAGTTCTCCAAATTTTGGTGTCATCGGCATATAGGGCAATGTTTGTGCCAAGAGAGACTACAGAATGCATATCATTGATAAATAGGACAAAGAGAAGTGGGCCTAGGATGGAACATTATGGTACCGCAGAAATAACTTGAGCAACAGAGGAAAGATCTTGGTCAATTACTACTCTCTGTTT
>JAAEPI010000321.1 GCA_024232835.1 Cytophagales bacterium | reverse complement strand
TGCATTGTGCTTTGATATGAATTGTATCATTTACAATATCATGCGTGCAGATGTACTGTTAAAGGCAAGTTGATGGGAGAAGTGCCTTTACATCGGCTCAATCAAAGAAACAAGACAAAAAGTGAAAGAAATCATCACAAAAAACCGACAGATAATTGACTAACAGCCGAAAAATCACACCCAATTAAATTCAAGACTAGGAAAGTCGGGTTATTCAAAGGCTTCTAATATATTATTTGAGTTCTAGCAAATTTGGAATTTTATGATAACTTCACCGCCAACCTAAACTCCAATAAAATGAAAAATACCCTAGCACTCGTTGGCGCTCTATTGCCGTTACTTTCCTTTTCTCAATCCATTTTTATCAATGAAATTCACTACGACAATGCAAGTAGTGATGTAAATGAGGGGATCGAAATCGCTGGACCTACTGGCACTGACTTAAGCACCTATACCTTGGAGCTCTATAATGGGAATGGTGGCACTGTTTACAATACTGTAGCTCTTTCCGGAATCATCTCGGATCAGCAGAACGGTTTTGGAACCCTGTTTTTTTCCATATCTGGTCTACAAAACGGTTCGCCTGATGGTGCTGCACTTGTTGATGGCTCAAACGCTGTTGTGCAGTTCCTGAGCTATGAAGGAAGTATCACCGGAGTTGGGGGATCAGCAGATGGCCTACTTAGTGAGGATCTTGGCGTGGCAGAATCCAGCAGCACTCCAGTGGGTCTATCTCTACAATTGATAGGAGATGGTACTGAATATACGGACTTTACATGGGCTCCAGAATCTACTAGCTCATACAATGCGGTTAACACAGGACAAACGCTTGGAACATCTGAACCTACCGTTTTCATCAATGAAATTCATTATGACAATGCCAGTTCTGATGTGAACGAGGGTGTTGAAGTTGCAGGTACTGCTGGAACGGATCTCGTAGGTTGGACCTTGTACCTCTACAACGGCAGTAATGGCACTGTTTATAATACCGTAAATCTTTCGGGTACTATTTCGGATCAGGACTCTGGATTCGGCACCTTGTCCTTTGCCATTTCTGGGATGCAAAATGGATCCCCAGACGGGATCGTCCTTGCTAACCCCGATGATAGCGTGATACAGTTTTTAAGCTATGAAGGAAGCCTCACGGGAGTAGGCGGTGTAGCTGATGGTCTTTTGAGTGAAGACATTGGCATTAGTGAAACTAGCAGTACACCAGTAGATTTCTCATTGCAATTGACTAGCTCGGGACAGTCGTTTGACGATTTTACCTGGACAGCTGATACGCATACGTTCGGAGCGGTCAATGTCAATCAATCTTTTGGCAATATTCCGCCACCAGACCCAGACCCAGTTGTCGGGAACGTGTTCATCAACGAAATTCATTATGACAATGCCAGCAGCGATGTAGGCGAGGGAATAGAAGTAGCCGGACCAGCAGGCGTGGATCTTACCGATTGGTCTCTCGTACTATACAATGGAAATGGCGGAGCTGCTTATAATACTGTAAACCTTACCGGCATCATACCTGATCAGCAGGCGGGTTCCGGAACAGTCTTCTTTGCAATCAGTGGTGTACAAAATGGTTCCCCAGATGGAATCGCACTAGTGGCACCAGAAGATAGCTTAATTCAGTTTCTAAGTTATGAAGGCTCCTTTACGGGCGTTGGAGCAGCAGCTGATGGTATACTGAGTGAAGACATTGGTGTTGTAGAAATCAGCTCCACGGCTGTAGGATCTTCCCTACAATTAGAAGGATCAGGATCCATATATAGTGATTTCACTTGGGCAGCACCTGAGGTATCCACTTACAACCAGATAAACAATAACCAAATTTTTGAAGCACCAACTCAAAACGTATTTGTAAACGAAATCCATTATGATAATGCGAGTTCTGACACAGGCGAGGGCATTGAAATTGCTGGTAATGCTGGTATCGACCTGACTGGCTGGTCACTTTTTCTTTACAATGGGAACGGTGGAGCCGTATACAATACAGTTCCACTTAGTGGCATCATCCCCGATCAGGACAATGGTTATGGTACCGTTTCTTTCAGTATCTCAGGAATCCAGAACGGTGGTCCTGATGGGGTAGCGTTGACTGCTCCCGGCGATAGCCTTATTCAATTTTTAAGTTATGAAGGAACGTTTGCAGGAGTTGGCGGACCAGCTGATGGGGTATTAAGTGAAGACATTGGCGAGAGCGAATCAAGTAGTACACCTGCCGGATTTTCTCTTCAACTTGAGGGAGTCGGTCAAGCTTACACTGATTTCACTTGGGGTGCGGCACAAACCCATACGTTTGGTTTGATTAATATAAATCAAAGCTTTGGCGATTCAATTATAGTGGTGCCTACTTCTGATACAGTAACGGTCGCACAGGCAAGACTCCTTCCGCTAAATTCAGATGTAATCGTACGTGCAGTACTCACAGCAACGGATCAGTTTGGTGGTCCATCTTACTTGCAGGACAGCACCGCTGGCATTGCCCTATTTGATCTGGCAGTACATGGTGATGGGATGTTTAATATCGGAGATCAAGTCTGGATCACTGCCTCAGTAGGTCAGTTTAACAGTCAGCTTCAACTAGTGAATGTTGATACCGTGGTATTAGTAAACACAGGCGTGGCTGTTGCCCCAATACTTACGACCTTGGATCAGATATCGTCTTTTGAGGGTCAGCTGGTCACCATCAATGGTATTTCGTTTGATGTTCCATCGGGTCTTCTTTTTCCGAATACAAACTATAATATAGGTGATGGGACCGGAACGCAGCAAGTGCGGATTGATGGAAACGTTGATTTAGTTGGTAGAAATCGGCCTGAGATTACTACTTCGATTACTGGCGTAGTAGGTAGGTTCCAAACATCCGTTCAACTACTTCCAAGATTCATTCCTGATCTTCCTGGAACCACACCGTATGTACCCGGAGGTTCGGAGATTCCATTTGAGCAAACGTTTGACATAGCTACCTGGAACATGGAGTTTTTCGGTACGACCATTAGCGGGTTTGGATCATCAGATATTTCTCTTCAAGCCAGCAACGCAAACATTGTTCTGGCTGCTTTGAATGCTGATATCATCGCCGTTCAGGAAGTATCCAGTGACTCACTTTTGCTAGTAATTGTGGATGGATTATCTGGATACGAGTTGATCTGTTCAGATGTGTATTCCAGGTCCTGGCAAGCACCAGATCCAAGCAATCCGTTCCCACCACAGAAGCTGTGTTTCATTTACAATACAGCGACAGTGAATCTGGTTTCTGAACGTGCGGTCTTTGATGATTTTTACACACAGGCGAGGCTTGGTTTGATTCCAGATTTGGATGGGTACCCCACTTCAAGTGGAGCAAGTTCCTTCTGGTCTAGCGGACGTCTCCCATATCAAATGATCGCTGACGTTACGACCCTTGGGTCTACACGGCGTGTCAACTTGATAAACATACATGCAAAATCCGGATCTGGATCAAATGATCTTGCGCGAAGAGAATTTGACAACATGGTACTGAAGGACACTCTTGACGCACAATATGCAGGGGATAATATCATATTGTTGGGAGACTACAATGACGATGTTTTCACCTCGATCGGGGGTGGAGCGTCCACATATGCAGTCATCCTAAATGATTCTGCTAATTATGATGCAATCACCGCTTCGCTTAGTCTAAGTGAAACACCCACTTTTATCGGTGGTTCTGGAAGCACCATTGATCATATGACGATAAGCAATGAGCTGTTTGGAGATTGGATACCTGGTACTGAATCTATTTATTTCCCTTTCAATGATGTAGACAACTATGAAGGCACAACGTCAGATCACCTGCCGGTTCTCGCGCGATTTGACATCATACCTCCAGTAGAGCTATCAATCACTGGAGAGCAAACTGTTTATCTAGGCTATGCTCCCGAAAAGTCTGCTACGTTTGAAGTAACACCAACAGGTGGTACAACACCGTATTCCTTCGCTTGGAGCTCAGGCGAGACTACAGCCTCTATTGTCGTTTCTCCTCAAGCAACAGGCTACTTCTCTGTGGTGGTTACAGATGCCAACGGAGAGCAGGCACAAGATTCCACACTGGTGAACGTAATAGATGTGTCCTGTGGAAATGGAAAGGGTCAACCGAAGGTGGAGATCTGTTATAAGGGAAAGACGAAATGTATTGCTTTCCCAGCAGTTGCCAGCTTACTGAAGAATGGAGCTACCTTGGGAGCCTGCAATGTAACTGCAGAGGTTGCGAACATTGAATCAGCGGTAGCTTACCCCAATCCAATGCAGAATAAGCTGACCGTGAGCTTGATAACCCAAGCTGATACGGATCTTGTGCTTACTGTCAGGGCTTTGTTTACTGGTAAAGCTGTACGTACAGAACATGCCAGACTAAAGGCAGGAGACAATGAGTTAGCGATGGATCTCAGTTCATTAGAGAGCGGTTTCTATCTACTTATTCTGACGAATATTGAGAGTGGAGAGGTTGAGAAAACAGTAAAGCTTTTCAAGCAGTAGGTTCTAATGGTTTGACTTACTCATCGAACCAAAGTGAGGATTACGCCGATTGTGCGTGTTACCTCCTTATATTGTGAGAGGACACGGATGTTTCGATCAATTGAGACGTAGCTAACCATAATCCGGGGAACGAGAGATGAACGAACGAATAAGATTTTATCTGTTTTATAACAGGTTTCTTTCTAGCTGGAATTGATGAAGAACTATTTCTTTTTCTTTTGCTAACATTTAATTTTCTCATTCTGCGAAGATTGAACAAGCAACTTTCAAGGCCTTGGATGATTGGGATTCTTCTATTCTCAACAAGCTTCACAACATTCGTTTTTCTTCTACCGAACACTTATTTGCGCGAACTCAGGTGGTCCTGAGAACTGGACTAACTCACTTTTCAAGTTGTAACTGGTTACATGTCAACTATGATCCTGTTTTTGATTATAGCGTGGTAACTAGGGATCGGCTAAGAAACAAGGTAATTAATATAATATAGGTGGTTACAAACACTGGTCCGGTATGTGTCATACTGCTTTCTACAAGCTCCCGCACATACTAGCCGCTTCACTACCCATTCTGATATTTCTGAGCTCTGATCAGCTTTCTTCTTTCTGGATTTTATCTTGTGGAATGCACTTCTTCGTGGATGTCGTTGTGGGGTAGAGCAGTTTCGTTACATTTAGTGTTCTTTACAAGCTAGTGGCCGCACACCTGCGAGCTTGACGTTACAAAGTATTGAGTACTACCTATGTATCGAAATCACTACACAAAAACTTTATTTTAAATGGTATATTAATTAATTTCATGAAAAACTACATTACTCAACTTACATCAGAAAAAACACTTACTGAGACTCTCAAACGTATAATAGAAGAGATTAAACAGGAGAGTTTATTAAAAAATATGGAAAATGATGATTTTCTTAAAATGTCCTTTGGTGAGGAATATGAGGGGGATTTTAATCCTTTTCAGGTTTTTTCAGCACCTATTGAAGATTATTTCCAAGGACACGACGTTCTGTTTTTAAAGGATGATAGTGAAGCTGCTTTCTATGAAGCATGTTGTTCATATCCCCAATCTACCCAGTATGCTGTACAATTATTAAATCTAATCATCTATCATAATTTAGCCGTTGGAAAGTTTAAAGTCCCATATAAAGATGATGAAAATGTTTTCGGCTTGACGCTCGCAGCTGCTTTAGTTCGTTCAAGCAGTTCTAATTGTAAACTTTTTGGAGAGTTTTTAAAAAGCCTAGACATGGATCATGGTGTTAACGAAGTACATATAGTCATCTATTCATTTGAAAAATATAATTGCTGTATAGATACTATGTCATTGTTAGCCATTTACCTATTCCCT
>JAAEPI010000320.1 GCA_024232835.1 Cytophagales bacterium | reverse complement strand
GAGTAAATGGTATTCGACAGGCATTCGTAGTAATTAATACAGACAAAAATGCAACCACAGAAACCACAAAAACCACAGAGAAAAGAAAGTGTAAGAACCCCTCTGTTAACTCTGTTTCTCTGCGGTGAAAGTATAAAATCATGAAAGACGTACTCATAAAGCAACGAGACATTACAGATTGTGGGGCAGCATGCCTTGCCTCGGTAGCTGGCCATTATGAACTAAAAATGCCGGTATCCAGAATCCGTCAGATTGCAGGCACAGACAAGAAAGGAACCAATGCTCTTGGTATGATAGAAGCTGCAGAAAAGATAGGATTTTCTGCCAAAGGTGTGCGTGGAGATATCTCCGCTTTGCCAGAAGTGCCTGTCCCGTCGATTGCTCATGTAGTCATTAAAGAGGTACTTCATCACTATGTGGTTGTTTACACGATTTCTGATAGGGAAGTAAAAGTGATGGATCCGGCCACAGGGAAAATGGAAATCTATTCCATTCCTGAATTCGAAAAGATTTGGTCTGGAGTACTTATCCTTCTTGCGCCAAATGAAAATTTTGAAAAAGGTAATGAGAAAGTCTCGATCAACAGCCGATTCTGGTTTTTGATTCGCCCGTACAAGGCGGTTATTCTTCAATCCATTGTGGGAGCTATGGTATTCACTCTCATTGGACTGAGTTCTGCCATCTATGTGCAGAAGATCATAGATTTTGTGCTGCCGACGGGTAATCAGAACCTACTCAACCTCTTGAGTGTAGGTATGATCGTCTTGCTGGCGGTGCAACTGTTAGTTAATATTTTCAAATCCATTTTTATTCTAAAAATCGGACAACAACTGGATGCCAAGCTGATACTGGGTTATTACAAACACATTCTCTCACTTCCACAACGCTTTTTTGATACCATGCGAGTAGGCGAAATAATCAGTCGAGTAAATGATGCAGTGAAGATTCGATCATTCATCAACGAAACAGGGATTGACATTTTGATCAATTGTTTTGTGGTGTTCTTTTCGTTTGGGCTGATGTTCACCTACCATTGGAAACTGGCAGTCATCGCCTTACTCGTAATCCCTCTCTATTCATTGATTTACGGGTTGTCGAATCGCTTCAATAAGAAAGTAGAACGGAAGGTGATGGAGAATGCAGCAGAGCTTGAATCCCAACTGGTGGAGTCGCTCAATGGCGTGCGAACTATCAAGTCCTTTGGCATGAAAGATTTTGCCAACCTCAAAACCGAAGTACGATTCGTGAATCTGCTCACCTCCGTGTATAAGTCTAGCATGAATGCCATCTTTTCAGGTAATGCAGCACTGATTGTCTCCAGACTCTTCACCATCATCATCTTGTGGGTAGGTGCAGGCTATGTGATGGATCAAACGATTACGGCTGGTGAACTGATGTCTTTCTATGCCATCATCGGCTATTTTACAGGGCCTGTCAGCAGTCTCATAGGAGCCAACAAGGCATACCAGAATGCAAGAATTGCAGCAGATCGTTTATTTGAAATAATGGATTTGGAAGGATCTGATGATGAGGAAAAACTGGAAATGGGCAAAGAGGAAATTGGGGATATCAAAATGGAAAAGGTGAAGTTTCGATACGGTACACGTGTAGATGTATTTCAGGATTTTGACCTCACGATCAAACATGGACAACTCACAGCCATCATTGGTGAAAGCGGCTCAGGCAAATCTACCATTGCCGCTATTCTTAAACGACTCTATCCTGTGGAGGAAGGACAGGTGCTTATTGGCAATTACAATTTGGACATGATCAAAGAGGACTCGCTAAATGACATTGTGGGTATCGTTCCCCAGCAAATTGATCTTTTTGCCGGATCGGTACTGGAAAACATAGCTCTGGGAGATTTTCAGCCGGATACCCAGCGAGTAATGAAGCTGGCTGAAGAGATCGGTGCATTGAATTTTATTAATGAACTGCCTGGTGGCCTGGGAAGCCAGCTGGGAGAAAATGGCCTGAATTTATCAGGAGGTCAACGCCAGCGTTTGGCCATACTACGGGCACTCTATCCTGATCCTGAGATTATCATCTTTGATGAGGCCACCTCTGCTTTGGATAATAAATCTGAGGAGCTAATCGTTCGAACGATGCTTCGTTTGAGGGATCAGGGAAAGACTGTGATAGCCATCACGCACCGTATGGGGGCTGTGGCAGCCGCCGATGCAGTTGTATTGCTTCACAAAGGGGAGATGGTCTGCCAGGGAAAGCATGATGTACTACGAAAGGATAATCAGGAATATTTCAAATTCTGGGAGAATTCTAACCAAAATACACTAGTATCTAATTAACGAAAGATGAACTATATCCAAAAAATAGAACGACTACAGAAGCTCAATAAACTTATAGAGCAGGGACGAACAGGGACACCAGATGAATTGGCGCAACAGCTGGGAATTAGCCGAAGCAAGATGTATGAAGTTCTTGACGATCTGAAGAGCCTGGGTAAAGAAGTGAAATACAACAGAGTGAGTAAAACATTTTATTACGTTGATGACATAAAACTTGATATCAAATTTTCCATGAAGCTAATTGAGGCCAATGAAACTGGAAAAATTGCTGGTGGTTTTCAATTTTTTTCTTCCGTACTTTTTTCTGGACGGAGCGCACATACATTAGCTATACCAAAGGGCTGGAACTAATCTGGCTCGGTGAAGAAAACTTTTTATATTATGGAAAATTTAGTAGAATTGAAGAAAGAGGAGTTGAAGGAGATTGAGGGTGGATTCCTCTGGGGCATTTTTATATCCTCAGCGCTTGTAGCCTTAATTGCTACTTTAATGACACCAGAATAAAACAAAAAAAGAACTTTAAAATTAGCTGAATTCAAGTCACTAATGCAACTTTTTGGTTAAACAATAATTTATTCATTACGAATATAGGAGATTCAAAGTCTAATCTTTTTCTGGGCCTGTTGTTTAGTTTTGTTTGGATT
>JAAEPI010000319.1 GCA_024232835.1 Cytophagales bacterium | reverse complement strand
TGGGTTGAATATGGGTAAGACCACTGAATTCCCCGCACGCCCCTGTATTAGTACTTTCGATCTGAAAATGGGGTATCACCAATTACGAATAAAAACAGAAGATGCTAGGAAAACGGCGTTTAGGATTCATCGCGGGCTGTATGAATATACTAGGTTGCCTATGGGATTGAAAACATCGGGGAGTTTCTTTCAGAAATTGATGAATCGTATCTTTAACGGCGTATTGGATGAAGGCATCTTCGTATACATAGATGATATCTGCATTGCAACTAGTAGTTTTGAAGAGCACCTAACGAAGTTAATCGAGGTCCTGAAATGGTTAAGACAAGCGTTCTTGAAATTAAAGCCCAAAAAGTGCAAATTGTTATCTGAAAACACCAAATATCTCGGGCATATCGTCTCAAGAGAAGGTTTAACACCAGATCCAGCTAAAATAGAATGCGTAAAAGATTATCCCGCACCAAGGACGGTTACTGAACTGAGGAGATTTATAGGGATGGCATCTTACTATCGGAAATTTGTGCCAGGTTTTTCAATGATCGCTTGTCCTTTACGCAAACTGACTGAAAAAGGGATAATGTACGAATGGACGAATGAGTGTGAGGAAGCTTTTGAAACACTGAAATGCAAGCT
>JAAEPI010000318.1 GCA_024232835.1 Cytophagales bacterium | reverse complement strand
ATTTGGGCTTTTATGTCCCAAAACTGGATAGTTTTTAGTACCCGCATCTCCTATTTTAGCAACTGGTTCAGGGATAGAAATGGCTTTTAGCTCCTGTTTAAGTAATAATAAGAAAGGTTTTGTAAAAAAAGAAAAGTAGAGTATCCTCAGAAAAAAGATAGAGAAACGGAGGATACAAATGTTATATGCAAAAGTAAATGAAACAGCCAGAGAAACCTTAAATCAAACGATCAAAACAGCCCAAAATGCTAAATGGTATCGTCGGTTGAAGGTGATAGATTTGTCCGCAAAAGGTCAAAAAGTAAGCGATATTGCAGCCATCTTTGATCTGAGTGACAATACCGTACGGGACTATATTAACCGCTATAATCAGGGTGCCCTTGACGGACTAAAACCAAACTATGGTCAAGGACGCAACAAGACGATCACCTTGAACAAAGATGAATTAAGTGAGGTCTTGGGAACGTAGTCCAAGCCAATTTGAAAAGATTGACACGGGTGCCCGAAATTGGAACCAAGTCTTGATGAAACAATACTTGTAGGTGTATCACCAGATTGATGTTAGTCAAAGTGCGATCAGTGGACTGTTCAAACGGTTGGGCATTCCGTGGAACCGGGCTAAAAAAAAGTAACCTCACCTGATCCGCTTTACACCGTCAAAAGAAAACGAGTGGAAAAGTTGAAACAAAAGGCCAAAATTGGCGTTCTAAGCTCTCTGGACGCCTCTGACGTTGATTTAGACCAACCGATTAAACCGGCCAAATTGGTTTATTTTGACAGCACTGATCTGCATTTGTGTCCTGAAGTGGGCAACACCTATCAAGCCAATGGGGAGCAACTCAAAGTTGAAACACCCGGCAAGCATAATCCCTGGTATGCTCTTTTTGGCTCACTGGCTTATCCTAGTGGCGAAGGGCTCTACACCATTCATCATCTCAAACGTCATCAAGAAGTTCAGGCTCATTTACAACAACTCGTAGAGACTGAGCCAGAGGTCTTTTGGTTTGTTATTTTGGATAATGCGTCGGCTCATACCACCCCGGCTTTAGACCAGTTTTTGTTGAACAATCGGCATCAACTTGAGTTAGTTTTTTTGCCGACTTACAGTCCCAATCTCAACTTGATTGAACGATTGTGGAAGTTGATGCGAGCTCAGGTAACCAACAATCAGCCTTTTGCAGATTTACCAACTTTGGCTGAGGCCGTTGTTGATTGGTTTGACAAGCTTTCCTTTGCCCAGTTTTGTTCTCTGATGGGGGTTACTGATACCTCCTCTTCTTGTCGGTAATTTCACTAAACCTTTCTTATACTTACTTAAGCAAAAGTTATGCGGTATTTTGAGCCGATGCCATCAAGGACATCTTGCAATGTAGCCTTCAAATTTTTAAAAGATAGATATGCAGAAAGAGGAAGCCATTTGTATTTGATAAAACGCCACACGATTTCAATCAGGTTCAATTCAGAAGAATAGGTGGGCAGATATTTCACAAACAACTCTTGGCTGGCCCACTCTTGTAGTTTGTTTTTGAATTTATGACTGGTATGGGTTGGGGCATTATCAATGATTACAACCGTCTTTTTGGAAATTGTTTGGACAAACTGGTCGAAGCAAGCAATCACGGCCTCGCTATCCACCGAGCCTTGAACTGTGTGAGCGTAAAAATCTTGACTTTGGGAGAAGAAACCCAGGACATTGAGACGGGGGCTGTAGGTTGAGGGAATTTCCAGGGTCTGCCCAATCGGTTGCCAAGCGTAAGGCACAACTGGGATCAAGTTGAAGCCTGTTTCGTCAAAATACGTTAATTCAATCTCTCCCGCCTCATCTTGTTCCTTGAGGGCTTTAATCTCCTTCTGCGCTTGCCTAAAGAGTATTTCGCTTCGCTTTGATTTATGGGATTTACGCATCCGTTTCCATCGCAGCCCTGCTTTTTTGGCTATCCGTTTGAGCGTCCATTTGCTAACCGTCTTGTCAGTTTCTCGGTAGACTTTTTCCTCCGCTTTCTTGATTGAACGAGCATCTTCTTCCAGAGACTCAATCACTATTTTTTGTTCTTCAATAAGCAACTTGGGGGGGCGTCCGCTACGAGCCTTATCTGACAATCCTTCAAAATGCTTTTCTTGCCAGCGGTCAAACCAATGGGAAACAGTATCTCGATCAACCTGATATATCCTGACTATCTCCGGGATGGTAAATCCCCGGTCACTAAGCAAAATGCTATGGACTCGTTTTCGTACCCGGGGTGAACTGTGATGATTGAATAAATCGGTTAATTTTTCTCTTTCTGCTTCGGTTAAAGGCGCAACAAACTTCATTATTTATGCCCCAACATTTT
>JAAEPI010000317.1 GCA_024232835.1 Cytophagales bacterium | reverse complement strand
TCGCTAGATCATTTCGGAGAATTAATTAAAAAATATAATTCAAGAAAAAAGAAAATTGCCGCTGTTACCTCATGTTCAAATGTTACAGGCATTTCAACTCCTTATCATGAAATGGCAAAAATGATTCACAAAGTAGGAGGGCTTTGTTTTGTAGATTTTGCTTGTTCTGCTCCTTACATTGATATTGACATGCACCCAACAGACGGGGATGAGGACTATTTGGATGCCATTTATTTTTCCCCGCACAAGTTCTTAGGTGGGCCGGGATCATCTGGAATTTTGATTTTTAATAAGAAATTGTATACTAACTCCATTCCCGACAATCCTGGAGGAGGGACGGTAGATTGGACCAATCCATGGGGTGAGCATAAATATTTCGATGATATTGAATTACGTGAAGACGGAGGTACTCCGGCATTTCTTCAAACGATAAAAGTAGCCATGTGCGTTCAACTTAAGGATGAGATGGGCGTAAAAAACATGCTTGATCGGGAAGAGGAGCAATTTGAAATTCTATGGGAAGGTCTGGACACAATTCCGAATCTTCACATATTGGCGGGAGATCACAGAGATCGATTAGGGGTTATCTCTTTTTACATTGATGACCTTCACTATAATGTTGCCGTGAAACTTTTAAATGACAAATTCGGGATTCAGACCAGGGGAGGTTGTTCATGTGCTGGCACTTACGGTCACTATCTTCTGAACGTCCTACCAGATCAATCTCATGAGATTACAAACCTCGTGACAGAAGGTGACTGTAGCACTAAACCTGGTTGGATCAGGATGTCTATTCATCCAACTCACTCCAATGAAGAGATTAGGTTTTTGATAGATTGTCTAAAGGAGCTTTCGGTACATCATCAGGAGTGGACGCGTGATTACAACATTGACTTTGCGCATAGCTTGATGGTTCATAAAAGTGACCCATGCGACACGGAGCTAAAATCTTCAATTGATGATTGCATGAGTAGGAGCTTTTGTGAATCCACTGAAGTAATGAACGCTTAGCTTATCTCGCCGCTTTTGGTTTTGCTTCCTCTAGATCGTCAAACACAAATCCCCACTCGTTATCGTTTTCCCTATAATTCACAACTTTACCCATAAGGTACATTACGTGTTTCTTGTCTACGTAGATCGTTACTCCATGATTTTCATATTCTAGATCAGTTTCTTTTTTGGTGTCAAAACCAATGGTATAACCACCCGACCCACAACCACCACCTTCCTTCACCCCAATCCGTAGACGTGTTTCGTTAGGTATCTCATCACTCTGCATGATCAGTTTTATTTCTTCAGATGCACGTACTGATATGGTTACGGGTTCCAATGGCATCTTCTGAGCACAGTCATTAATACGACACTTTATTTGATATTTGGGCTAAAAATAATTGAATATTTGAATAGTTGTTCAATTGTTATTAGATTGAATTTCGAAAGTAAATATAAGCTCCGATGGAAGCCACCACGAAGGAAAGGACATTTGAAAAATTCGCCAAAGCATCTGATATGCTTAAAGCCATTTCCTACCCCTATAGATTAGAGATTCTGAAGATGCTTGAGGACTTAGAATATCATCCTGTATATGAAATTCAAGCATATACAGGAGTGGAATCCACATTGCTTTCTCATCACCTGAATAAGATGAAAGACAAAGGGATTATAAAGTCTTACAGGGATGGCAGATTCATCTATTATAAGTTGGCCATGAAAGAGATAATTAAAGTACTGGACTGCATTGATAACTGCGAAATATAAACTCAATTAAAAACAAAAATTATGTCAGATAACAGTATAGACGTAACCCTCGATTGTTCGGGTATGCTTTGCCCAATGCCCGTAATTAAGACCAAAAGGGCCATTAAGGAAATGGAAATTGGACAAAATTTGGAGATGATCTCAACTGACCCGGGAGCAATGCCCGACATGGCTGCTTGGTCAAGACAAACTAAGCATGATTTGCTTGAGTCTGAAGATCAAGGAGGCTCGTATAGATTCCTTATTAAGAAAACACATTAATTCCCGAGTCATGAAAGATGAAAACAGAGTTAGAAAATTAGCCCTTATTTCAAGCCAAGGCACATTGGATTGGGCGTACCCTCCATTCATTTTGGCTTCTGCAGCCGCGGCAATGGATTGGGAAGTGAAAATATTTTTCACCTTTTATGGACTTCCACTGCTAAAGGAAAAGATAGATGCAAATGTATCTCCGGCAGGTAATCCTGCCATGCCGATGAAGATGCCTTTTGGCAGCAAAGGGTTTCAATCGATCAATTGGCCAATACCTAACGTGATCTCGAACAACATTCCTGGTTTTGAATCTGTTGCTACGGGTTTGATGAAAAAGACTTTCAAAAAGAAAGGAGTTGCGACCGTCCAAGAGTTGAGAGACATGTGCGTAGAAATGGATGTGACTATGATTGGATGTCAAATGACCATGGATGTATTTGGATTTGATAAAAAAGATTTCATTGAGCATGCCGAAATCGGAGGGGCAGCAACATTCTTGGAATTTGCCGCCGATGCTGATGTGAGTTTGTTTGTTTAGTCATCTGAGACGAGGATGGCTATTCGCTTGATAGATGCTGGAGTAGTTCCTTCCATCAGGTCGCAAACGTTGTACCATGGTTTGGGCTACACATTTTCAAACGAGACGCCTAACACAATTGTGCTTGCAGTGCCGAAGAACCCTTACATGTGTATCGGTTTCTTTCAAGACGCTGAGCAGGAGTTAGACATTACTTATTGTAAAAAGAACAATTTACCGATCATAAGACGAGAGACGGGTGGTGGAGCCGTATACTTAGACCAAAATCAATTATTTGTACAATGGATCTTCAAACCAGAAGATTTACCAGCAAAAATTGATGATAGGTTTAAGTTGTTTGTAAAGCCAATTGTTGACACCTACAAACACTTTGGCGTTAATGCCTATTATTATCCGATTAACGATGTACATGTTGATGGGAAAAAGATTGTAGGAACAGGAGCTGGTGGAATAGGAGAAGCAGAAATTGTGACAGGGAATTTTATATTTGACTTTGATTATGAAATCATGGCAAATGCAATAAACGTCCCAGGACGAAAATTTCAAAAAGGATTTAAGGAAGGATTAAGGAATTATATGACTACAGTTCGTTATGAAATACATGAAAATATTAACATAGATATTATAAAACATATATATGTAAGTAAATGTGAAAAGTTGTTGGAAGAGCGGATAGAAAAGGGTAAATTGAAACGCCATGAATTAAAGAAGATTGAGGAGCTGGATGAGAGGATGCTGACTGATAAATGGCTTTATCAGATCAAAAAACCCTACAGTCCAGATAGAATGGTGAAGATTCATGCGAGAGTTTGGGTTGGTGAGATAAATCACACTTCAGAAGAGGCAGACATTAAGATTGAAGTGAAGTTGTTGGATGGGAGGATTGAAGAGCTGGAATTGACAGGGAACTTCAAAGAGGAACCCGAGTTTGATCTGGAGAGTTTGTCAACAACCATGAAAGGAGCGGAGTTGAAGGAGATTGAAAAAAGAGTTGAAGGATTTTTTGAGAACTCAGATAATACTTGCACTGGAATTTCTCAAAAGGAGTGGATGAAAGCTTTTTTGAAGATTAAAGAATTAAGAATGAGCATTAGTTGAGAGAGTTAACTTTTGAACCAAATGAGCTGGAAGAATAAATCGATTCGGGCTAAGGATGTTGCTCACTTGTATAATGAATTTGAAGGGGAGTGGCTTTTATTAGATTTGTTGCAACGAAGTAAAGATGGAAAGGCTGAGGAGTTTGTATTGATAGCTCATTCGAAAGAAAAAGATGAACTATATGACTTTGTAATGGAGGAGGGAGGGGAGATAGATGGAAATTTCATTTTTGTTTTTGCTCATCCAAATGGGATTTGTGAAATATAATTTTAAATATTGGCTAACCTTTAACCACTGACCTAAAATGGATGACGAAGATCACGAAGGAAAGAAAATCCTTGTAATACAAACGCACGGAGTGGCAACTCCAACTCGAACATATTCTCCATTATTTTACGCCATGGCTGCCGCCGCTATGGAGATGGAAGTAATGGTCTGGTTCACCATGGATGGTACCAATCAACTCAAGAAAGGGGAGGCTGAAAAAGTACAGTTGGTAAAGGACAGTAATGTGAATCTGAAAACAATGTTGGAAATGACAATGGATTCCGAGGTGGAGCTAAGAGTTTGTCAACAAAGCCTGGAGTTGTGGGATATGAAACCAGAAGATTTGATTGATGGAGTTGAAATTCTGGGAGCAACTAGTATCATTGATTTGGCTTTGAATTATGATCACGTGATGTACTTTTAATATCCTCTTAATCGAAACAATCTTAAATCCAAAATAACCTAAAATTCAAAGACATGGCTCACGAAAAAGTAAATGGTTGCGTAATTCTCAAAAACCTACATTACAATGTTGAAAACAACACTTGGGTGCGAGTGATAGACGATTCCACGGTTGTTATTGGCATGACGGATATTGCTCAAAATTTGGCCGGCCCATTATTACATGCAAAAACTAAGAAAGTCGGAACTGTAAGAAAGCAAGGCAAGCCTATTGCGACTGTTGAAAGTGGAAAATATGTTGGGCCAGTAAAGGCTCCTGTTGCTGGAGAAATAACAAAGATTAATGATGCACTCTCCGGTGATGCTGGGATGATTAATAGAAGTCCTTATAACAGTGGGTGGATTGTGGAAATGAAAGCTGACAACTTAGCTGATGAACTAAGTAATATGGTTTCTGGAGATGATGCAGTTGCAGCATATAAGGAGAAAATTGAAAGAGATAACATTCAGGCCTGCGAGCAAATTGAAGGCGCAGATACATACGATTAACAAAGGGCAACTCTAGAAGTTTCCCTTCTTTATTTACAGGAGAAAAGAAAAGGTAATGGCAGAAACAATGATGGCTCTTGACATTAGTCAAAACAAACATGCGGATGTTTCCATGGAAGAGAAAGATAGACTTTTTGCGGAAATGAAGTCTGATGATAGATGGAATCATGTGCTGAACGGATGCTATGAATGTGGAATTTGTGTAGCCTCTTGCCCATCGGCAAAATTTTATGATTTTAGTCCCAGGATAATTGCACAGGCGGCTGCCAGAGAAGACACTGACTTAATGTACACTTTGATGAGTGATAGTGTTTGGGATTGTTCTCAATGCTTCTCTTGCGATAGATGCCCAAGAGAAAACTCGCCAGGTCAGATAATCACCATCATGCGTGAGGTGGCAGTAAAGAATGGACTTAAAACGGCTAAAGAAGCTCTTCAGGGATATGGGCGCATTATCTATAAAATAATGCTAACGGGTTCTCAGGTGTCACCTGATATGTTACAGCCAGATGCTTTCCCAGATTGGGGAACACACGTGTACGAGATTGCTGATAACCTTGAAGATTGGAGAAAAGCACTTCCGCCTGAAACATTACATACGACAGAAACGGGATGGAAGATAGACGAAAAGACCATTATCGAACTCTATCTCATTTGGCATATGACAGGTGTGATGGATTTGATAGAAGGTGTGGATGAAGGACTCTATGACATAATTGTAGATGTGATGGAAGAGAAGCTGGAAGAGGCAGGATATGACGATATAACATTTGATTAGAAAAATTAAGACATGCTCCATTTACCAATACTAAAAGCAGAAGACAGGAAACAAGTAATTGATCCTGCAAATGCACCAAAGGAAGATTTGCGCGAGGAATTGTTTCAGCTGGAAAAGGAGGGAGAACTTGAGGTTATTCGAGTACCTGAGCCCTACATGGAACTTACTACCAAGTTTGGTCGCAAGAAAAAAATTCCAGTCGAAAAGACCTGGCATCATAAAAGCTGTGGTCAGTGCGGTCACATACCAGGATATTCTTCATCCATTTTTTGGTTGAATAGAGAATTCGGACTCGACTATCACGACCCAACCGATCAAACATCTTGCACAGCGTGGAATTATTATGCATCAGCAACTTCTAACCCAGAGGCTCAAGCTGCTGTGGCTATTAGAAATTTTGCTTCTGCAGCTGAAGTTGGTTATTTCCCTTTAATACATTGCGGTACAAGTTTCGGACACTACAAAGAAGTTCGCCATGCGCTGGTTCATCAACCAGAGCTAAGAAGAAAGGTGAGGGCTATCATGGAGAAACTGGGCAAGAAATTGGTGCTTCCAGAAGAGGTAGTTCATTATAGTGAGTGGGTAATGGCCATGAAAGACCGTATTGCTGAAAAGCAAACAATTGACATGAGCAATATCACGGCGACTGTTCATCCGGCATGTCATTATCATAAGCTAATTGAAGAAGATGCCATCTATGACAGTGAGATATATGGAGCTCAGAGATCTGCGATTATCACCGGAACGCTACAGGCACTAGGAGTTAATGTTGGAGATTATTCTACATGGTTCGATTGCTGTGGGTTTGGTTTCAGACATATCTTGGTTTCAAGAGATTTCTCCCGATCATTTTCTGTACAGCGAAAGATAGAGGTGATGAAAGAGGAGGTAAATCCTGATATAGTCGTAACGCACGACACAGGTTGTGTAACGACCCTAGACCAAAGTCAATTTGCAGGTAGAGCTCAAGACCGAAAGGTCGGGTTACCAGTCATGTCTGATTCGCAGATAGCAGCCTTAGCAATGGGAGCACATCCATATAAAGTCCTTCAGTTGCATTGGCACAACACAGACAACAAAGCATTCCTCGAAAAACTTGGATTGGATAGAGAAAAATTATGGGCTGAGTTTGAGTCCGAAGTGAGTGATATAAGAGCAGGAAAAAAGGAGTTTATGACCTGGGAGGATGCCAAGTGATGAAATCATAAAACCCAAACACCAAATATCAAAAAATGAAGGTTTCTAGTTTTAGAGTTGCGATTTGGAACCCTGAAAATGGGACTTATTTGTTATTTGAATTTGGGAGCTTTTTTGCCATTTGGATATTGTTTTTTGGAATCTATGATGACATCAAAGTAGAGTGATATTAAAAATGAGAACCGATAAACTGAAAGAAATAAGATAAAATAAGAAATTATGGCGAGTGAAAATATAATTGTCATCGGAGGTGGACCTGCTGGGCTTGAGGCGGCACGTGGTATTGCCGAATTAGGCTATAAAGCAATCTTAATTGAAAAACGAGATCGCTTGGGTGGAACTCCTGATGAAGCGGATTACGCAGTGCTAACGCCGGACATGAGAGATGCAGGTGAAGCGATGGATGAAATGCGTAATGGAGTCTTGGATAATCCAGATGTAGAAATTATGTACAACACCACCGTGACCGGTACTGAGGGTGCCGTGGGGAATTTCAAGGTAAAGGCTGAGACGGATGGAAAGGAAGTTGAGATTGAAGGAGGGGCTGTAATAATTGCTACAGGTTTTCAACATTTCGATCCAGGAAGAGAGACACAGAAATATGGCTATTATGAGCACGATGATGTCATCACATTAGTTGATGCAGAGAAGATGTTTAAGGCAGGCAATTTTGTGCGTCCGTCTAATGGTGAGAAGCCAAAAAGTGTTGCTTTTATACAGTGCGTTGGTTCACGTGATCGTCAGATTGGCAATGAGTATTGTTCGAAAGTGTGCTGTGGAATGTCTTCTAAACAGGCCATTGAAGTACGACACCACAGCCCTGATGCCAAAATTTTTGTTTTTTACATCGACATGAGAATGTATGGGTTTTGGGAAAATGAGATCTACTGGCCTGCCCAGGAAAAACATAAAGTGAATTATATCAAGGGGATGGCGACAGAGATTATCAAGAAGGGAGATCACCTGCTTGTAAAAGGCGAAGACACCACTTTACGAAGACCAATGGAAGTTCCAATGGACATGGTGATTCTAGCAGTTGGTATGGAACCAAGCAAGGGAACAAGAGAAGTTGCAGACATCTTTGGAGTGAAGAAGAATAAGTACAATTTTATTGAAACCACAGGAGGAGCTTTGAATACAGTAGCAACAAATGTTGAGGGAGTTTTCGCTGCAGGATCATGTACAGGTCCTGCGGATCTAGAAGACTCTGTGTCGGCAGCTGGTTCAGCGGTAATGAAGTCAGTTGCAGCGATAAGAAAAGCAACCTAATTGAAACAAAAACCAAATAACAAAAGTCAAATAACAAATAGCAAAGACTAAATAACAAATAAAATGCAAAAGACAAATCACAAATCACAAAGAAAAATAAAGCGCAAAGGAGATACTCGCTTTTTTCCTGCGTTGATCCGCGAAATCTGCGGGAGAGTAATTTGAGATTTGAGTATTGTTT
>JAAEPI010000316.1 GCA_024232835.1 Cytophagales bacterium | reverse complement strand
TAATATAAATTCTAACAAAGCATGTGGTCCTGATGGCATTCATGGTAGGATCCTCAAACACTGTGCGGTCAGTTTGGCATACCCTTTATCACTCATGTTTAAAATATCATATAACACTGGTTGCATCCCCAGGGACTGGAAGCTGGCAGATGTTGTCCCCGTTCACAAAAAAAGTAGTAAAGATAATATAGAAAATTACAGACCCATATCACTCACTAGTTTGGTCATGAAAACGTTCGAAAGAATTCTAAAGGAAGAACTTCTTGTCAGAACAAGTCATCTCCTAGACAGCCGGCAGCATGGCTTTTTACGGGCAAAATCATGTTCTACTAATATGATAGAATTTACGGATAGTGTGGTCCTTTCCATAAATGATTGCAAAACTATGAGTACTGATGTAGTCTATTTTGATTTTTCTAAGGCTTTTGACTCTGTGAACCATGATCTTATCCTTTATAAATTGAAAAATTTCTATAAAATCGATGGCAGGCTCTTGAAGTTTTTTGAGAACTACCTCTGTGGGCGGGAGCAATGTGTGGTTATGGAGAACTGCAAGTCCTCAAATAAACCTGTGTTATCTGGAGTTCCACAGGGATCCATTCTGGGCCCAATATTTTTTGTCCTGTTTATTAACGATTTACCTTTAGGCCTTAGTGAGGGTACTGATCTTGCACTGTATGCAGATGATACTAAGATTTGGCGTACTATTACATCTGAGAATGATCATAGAATCCTACAAACTGATATTGACTACTTAAATGAATGGGCATCTCACAACAAAATGAAATTCCACCCTAAGAAATGCAAAGTAGTGTCCATATGTAACCGAGAATCACCCTTGGGGATGCTTCCTTTTGTTATCTTTCACTATTTACTTGGGGAGAGTGTCCTATCCTATGTCGATTCTGAGAAAGACTTGGGTGTGCATGTTAATCCTAGTTTTAATTTTAATGAACATTGCGAGCATTTATTCTCTAAAGCTAGTCAACAATTTG